>VBKF01000110.1 GCA_005888095.1 Deltaproteobacteria bacterium
CCTGCCGCCCGCCCACCCCCTACGGCGAGTCGAAGTGCGACGGCGAGGCCCAGGTGGCCGCCTTCGCGGAGCGGACGGGCGTGCCCGCCCTCGTCGCCCGGATCGGGAACACGTACGGCCCGGGAAGCCTCGGCTTCGTCCACTTCTTCCTGCGCACGCTCCTGAGCGACGACGCCGCCGCGCCGGCGCTGCCCCTCCTCGGCGCGCGGCTCCTGCAGCCGATCTACGTCGTCGACCTCGTCGAGGCCCTCGTGCGCGCGCTGCGGGTGCGGCTCGCGGGCGTCTACAACTTCACCGGCGACGCCGCGACGTCGATCGGCGACTGGGTCCTCGCGCTCGCCGAGCTGCTCGGCGTGGAGGAGCTGGCGCGCGCGCGACTCGCGTCCCGCGAGGATCCCCCGCCCGCGGGCGCCGCGGCCGTCCCGGAAGTCGTCTACTTCCTGCTCGCCGACGGCGACCGCATCCACCGCGCCTACAGCGATGCGAAGCTCCGCGCCGCGATCGGCGACTACCAGCGGCACACGCTCCAGCGCGGCCTCGCCGCCACGCTCGCCTGGTACGCCCAGGCGGGCGCCCTCCAGCCGGTCCTCCAATGAGCTCGTCGAAAGGCGGTCCCCGATGCGCGTGACGCTCGTCTTCCCCGGCATCGCCCTCCCCGGCTTCGACAGCTTCAAGAAGCGGCCGAGCGTCGACGCCAACTTCATCGACCACGGTCTCGCCTCCGTCGGCGCCGCCGCGAAGGCCGCGGGCCACGCGGTCGGCCTGATCGACCTCCGCGCGCTCAGCGGGTGGGAGCACTTCCGGTCCCTGGTCCGGTCGAGCGACACCCCGGTGTGGGGCATCACCTCCTGGAGCCTCCACTATCCCGACGCCGTGCGCGCCATGCGCGTGATCAAGGAGGAGCGGCCCGAGGCGGTCATCGTCCTCGGCGGCGTCCACGCGACGATCAACACGCGCCAGGTCCTGAACAACGCGCTCGCCGACCACGTCGTCACCAAGGAAGGCGAGGTGAGCTTCCCGCGGCTCCTCGCGTCGCTCGACGCCGGCGAGCAGCCGCCCCGCCTGATCGAGGGCGAGCCGCCCGACCTGGACGCCATCCCGTGGGTCGACCGCGACCTCTTCGACGTCTCGGGCGAGCTCCTGACGCCGATGGTCCCGCGCCTGCCGTTGCCGTTCATCACCACCAACGCCGGCCGCGGCTGCCCCTTCAAGTGCAACTTCTGCCAGCCGGCCGAGCGCATGGTGTTCGGCAACAAGGCGAAGATCCGCAGCGCCCAGAACGTGGTCGACGAGCTCCTCCACCTGCGCGACCGCTACGGGTTCCGCAGCTGGATGGCGCACGACGATCTCTTCTTCCTGAACCCCAAGTGGATGCTCGAGTTCTGCGACCGCTACCAGGCCGCCGGGCTCGACCAGCCGTTCATCTGTCAGATGCGCGCCGACATGATCTGCCGCTTCGAGCCCGTCGTGCAGCGCATGGCGGAGGCCGGGCTCGCATGGGCGATGATCGGCTTCGAGAGCGGCAGCCAGCGCATCCTCGACCTCTTCGAGAAGGGCACGACGGTGGAGCAGAACCTGCGCGCGGCGGAGATCTGCCGCCAGCACGGCGTCAAGGTGTGGGCGAACATCATGTTCGGCGCGCCGAGCGAGACGAAGGCCGAGGCGCTCGAGACGGTGCGCATGGTCTGGAAGATCGGGCCGGAGCACTTCAGCCCGAGCTTCTTCACCCCGACGCCCGGCAGCGGCATGTTCGACGTCGTCGAGCGCCAGGACCTGGCCGTCGTCGACGACTTCCGCGGCTCCTGCCGCTCGCCGGACGAGGCCAAGATCCGCGGCGTCGACTACGCGTGGCTGACGCGGGCGATCGCGCTGGCGGCCGCCGGCGGCCCGGAGGGCGCGCTCGCGACGCTCGCCGGCGCCGGGGCCTGAGGCGGCGATGGAACGCGTCGCGCTCGTCAACAGCCCCTCGCTCCGCAAGCGCGCCGTGAGCCGCGGCATGGCCGGCGGCCTCGGCTTCGACGGCGCCGAGACGCTCGTCCTGCCGCCCCTCGACCTGGCGCTCATGGCGGCGACGCTGCGCGCCGCCGGCTTCGCGGTGGAGCTGATCGACGCCGACCCGCTCGGCCTCGACGATGGCCAGGTGTACGAGCGGCTCGACGGGACGTCCTACGCCGCGATCGTCGCCTCGGTCTCGCTGCCGACGCTCGAGGCCGACGCGGCGTTCCTGGCGGGCCTCGGCGCGCGGCACCCCGAGGCCCGGGTCGTCGCCAAGACGCTCGTCCGCGAGCCGCGCGTGCTCGAGGAGCTGCTCCGGAAGAGCGGCGCCCACCTGGTCATCCACGGCGAGGCCGAGCTCGATATCGCGCGCATCGTGACCGGCGAGGTGCGCGACGGGACGGCGTGGCTCGACGACGGGAAGCTCGCGTGCCGCGCGGGCAGCCCGATCGCGGACCTCGACGCCCTGCCCCTCCCCGCGCGCGACCTCCTGCCGAACGACCGCTACGTCTACCCGCTGCTCGGCGCGCCGGTGGCCACGCTGCAGACGAGCCGCGGCTGCCCCTACCCGTGCGGCTACTACTGCCCCTACCCCCTCGTCGAGGGCAAGGCGTGGCGCGCGCAGTCGCCCGAGCGCGTCCTCGCGGAGCTCCGGGACGTCGTCGAGCGCCACGGCATCCGGAAGATCTACTTCCGCGACGCCACCTTCACGCTCGACCAGAAGCGGGCGGCGCGCCTCTGCGAGCTCATCCGCGAGGCCGGCTGGCGGCTCGAGTGGATGTGCGAGACGCGCGTCGACTGCCTCGGCGACGCGCTCCTCGAGCAGATGGCGGCCGCGGGCTGCGTCGGCATGCTGGTCGGCGTCGAGACGGGCGACGAGGCCGTCATGCATCACAAGGAGGGGAAGAAGGGCCTCACGGTACCGAAGCTCGCCCATCTGCGCCGGCGGGCGCGCGAGCTCGGCATCCGCCTTCACTTCCTGCTGATCGCCGGCCTGCCGCACGAGACCCGCAGCTCGATCGTCGACACCTACGACCTCGTCATGCGCCACGACCCGGACACCATCGGCCTGACCGTCATCACGCCCTACCCCGGGACGCCGCTCCACGCCGAGGCCGAGCGCGAGGGCTGGATCGAATCGGCCGACTGGCGCGACTGGGGCGGCCACCAGGTGGTCATGCGCACGCCGCATCTCTCGCGCGAGGACCTGGCGCGCGCCAAGCGCTTCATCGACGGCGGCTGGGCCCTCGTCGAGCGAGAGCGCCGGGAAGGCGCCTCGGCGGAGGTCGCGCGGCTCCGGCGGCGGCACTACGTCGAGCTGCTCACGTGGGCCTACGGCCTCGACGGCCTGCGGCGCGAGGCGCAGCGCAAGGCGCGCGCCCTCGCCGCCGCGCACGAGGTGCCGCTGACGGTCGTGATCCCCACCTACAATCGGCGCGACATCCTGAAGAAGACGCTCCTCGCCTTCTCCGCGCAGACCGTCGCGCCGGCCGAGTTCGAGGTCGTCGTCGTCGACGACGGGTCGACGGACGACACGCTCGCCATGCTCGCCGCACTGCGTACGCCGTTCGCCCTCCGCGTCCTCGCCGAGCCCCACCGCGGACCGAACGCGGCGCGCAACCGCGGCATCGCCGCGGCGCGCGGCCGGATCGTCCTCTTCACGGGCGACGACATGATCCCGGGTCCGTCCTTCCTCGAGGCGCATCTCAAGTTCCACGGCAGCCACGGAGAAGAGCGGGACGCGCTCCTCGGCCTCATCGAGTGGTCGCCCGAGATCCGGGTGACGCCGCTCATGGAGCACGTCGTCTCGCCGGCGGGCGGGCAGCAGTTCAACTTTGCGGAGGTGCGCGACGGGAAGGCGGAGTTCAACCTCTTCTACACCTCGAATGTCTCGCTCAAGCGGAGCTTCCTCCTCCGTCAGGAAACCTGGTTCGACACCGACTTCACCTATCCCGCGTGCGACGACATCGAGCTCGGCTACCGCCTGCGCCGCCAGGGCATGGTGCTCCACTTCCGGCCGCAGGCCGTGACCTACCACCACCACGAGCTCACCACGGCCGGCTTCGTCCGCCGCCAGCGGATGGCCGGCCGCATGTCGGTCGTGCTGACGCGCAAGCACCCCGAGCTGGACGCCGCGCTGACGCGCGTCGTCGAGCAGGCGCGAGCGTCCGACGCGCTCGACGCCGCGGGGCTCGAGCGGATGCTCGAGGCCGTGCTCGAGCTCGAGAAGCCGGACCTCGACAAGCTCGGGGTGCTGCGGACGGGCGAGGAGAGCTTCGCCGCAGTCTACCGGCGGGCCGTGCTCGACCCGCTGTACGCCACGCTCCTCCAGGCGGCCTACCGTCTCGGCATCCGCGAGGGGCTCGCCGCGCCCTTCGACGTCTCGATCGCGGTGCCGGTCCACGACGCCGGCGCCGCCCGCCGCACGCTCACCCGCCTCGCCGAGGTGACCGACGGGGTGCACTTCGAGGTCGTCGTCGTCGATGACGGCGCCACGGACGAGACCCGGGCCTTCCTCGCCACGCTCGGCGGCGACGTGCAGATCCTGCACAACCCCGAGGCGCGGGGGGTCGTGGCCGCGTGGAACCAGGCGGCGCGACGGGCCCGCGGCCGCCACCTCGTGTTCCTCGGGCCCGGCGCCCTTCCGGGCGCGGGGTGGCTCGGGGCGCTCGTCGCTCCGGCGGAAGTCGACGCGGAGGTCGCCGTCGTCGGGGGTGCGGCAGAGTGCCCCGAGGACGCCGAGCCGCCCGTCCTCCTGGTCAGGCGCGAGCACTTCGAGGCGATCGGCGGCTTCCGCGAAGGCACCCCGGCGGCGCTCGCCGACGTCGATCTCCGCCTTCGGGTCCGGGCTCGCGGGTGGCGCGTGGTGACCGAGCGGCGCGCGCTGGCGCCAATCCCTCTCGAGGCGGCGGCGCCGTGAAGCTCTCGGTCCTGATCCCGGTCTACAACCGCCGCGCCGCCCTCGCCCAGTGCCTCGGCGCCCTCGCCCGGCAGACGCTCGGGCGGGACGAGTTCGAGGTCATCGTCTGCGACGACGGGTCCGACGATCAGCCCGAAGCGCTGGGAGCGGCCTTCGGCTCGGCACTGGACCTGAGGTTCGTGCGCCAGCCGCACGCGAACCGCGCGGCGGCGCTCAACACCGGCTTCCACGTCGCGCGCGGCGACGTCGTGCTCTTCACCGACAGCGACATGGTGCCGACGCCCGCGCTGCTCGAGAAGCACCGCGACTTCCACCGCCGCGATCCCCGCCCGCAGGCGGCCATGCTCGGCCACATGGACTGGTATCCGGCGCTGCCGTTGACGCGCTTCATGCGCTACATCGTCAGCGACTCGGCGTGGCAGTTCGGCTACCGCGCGCTCGCCGACGGCGCTCCCGCCACCTGGGGCTACTTCTACGGCGGAAATTCTTCCGTCAAGCGCGAGTTCCTCGCCGCCAACGGGCGGCACGACGAGTCCTTCGCGCGCGCCGAGGACGTCGAGCTCGGGTACCGGCTCTCCCAGGCCGGCATGGAGCTCGTCTACGACGCCTCGGCCGTCAACTACCACAACCACTTCGTCACCGTGCGGGACTTCGCGCGCCGCAATCAGAACGTCGGCCGGGCGCTGGTCCAGTTCGCCGCCCGTCACCCCGAGCTCACGGGCCACCTGCCGATCTTTGCCGGTGCGGTGCTCGCGCGCGAGACGGAGCGCAGCGGCCTCTCGATCGACGGCCTGATCGCACAGGCCGAAGCGGTCGAGCGCCTCGAGCTCGCGCCGGCGCAGGAAGCGGAGATCGTACGGCTCTACGAGATGCTCCTCTCCTTCGCCCTCGGCCAGGGCGTGCGTGAGGCGCTGCAGGCGGACTTCGAAGGCGCTCCCGCCCGGGTGACGGTGATCGTGCCGACGGGCCGGCTCGACGAGCCGCTGGCCACGCCGCTTCGCGATCGGCTCCTTGCGCTCGAGCGCGGCGGCTACGAGTTCTTCCTCTTCCAGGCGGGAAGGGACGGCATCGCGCTCGACCCCACGACCTCGCTCGGCCCCGAGGTCCTCCAGGCGTGCCGCGCGGCCGCCGTGCGCGCGCGCGGCAAGTATCTCTGCTTCGCGCATCGCGCGGACCTCGACGACGGGCGGCTGGCCAGGCTCGAGGCGGCGATCGCCGGCGAGCCAGAGGCCGGGATGGTGAGCGAGCGGCTTGCCGCGGGACGGGACGCGCTCGCCATCCCCCGCCCGCTCTTCTTCGAGTGCGGCGGCTTCGCGCAGGCGTCGGGCGACGCGGCCTTCGGGTGGCGGCTCGGGGACCGGCTCCGGTCGCTCGGCTACCGGCCGCGCGAGCTGGCCGCCACCGTCCCGCCCGGCGGTTCGCTCGCCGGGTGAGGACCGGGTCTCGGCTCTACCAGCGCGCCGGTGGCGTCGACGTCCGCGGCCTCGACCGCGCATAGTCACCGCCGGCTACGATCGGCGCCCCACCCGGGTCGCCGTCGAACACGTAGATCCAGCACTCGACCTGCCGGCCGTCCGCGAGCGTCACGGGACGCTTGACCCTCACGAAGAGATTTCCGGCGCGATCCTCGGGGTCGAAGGCTTCGTAGTCGTCGAGAGACGCCAGCACGTCCTTGTCCGGAACCTCGAACACCTGGCCGGAGATCACCGAGTGGGAGGACTCGTCGAGGATCGCACCCGGGTATTCTCCGAAGTCGTAGAGCCGTCCCTTCACCCGGGCGGGCCCTATCCTCCGCAGCCTCGTCACCACCGGCGTCATCTCGGCAGGCTCCTGTCCGGGGATCAGGGTCCCGTAGAGAAACACGAGCTCACTCATGTCCTTCATCGCGGCGCTTCGCTCTTCCGCCGTACCCGGTAGAGCGGTACGTCGCCCTTGACACCCTTCAGGTGGCGCGCCCCGGCGTACGACCAGGCGAACGAGTCCTCGGCTGCGTCCCGGACGGGCTTGGTCGCGAGGACGCTTCCCGGGCGGGCGAGGTCCGTGACCCGACTCGCTAAATTGACAGGAGCACCGTACCAGTCGCCGCTCTGAGGGATGGCTTGGCCGCTGGCGATCCCGGCGCGCAGCTGGGGCATCAGCTCGCTCTGTTGATCGGCCAGCGCGACGATGTCGAGCGCGGCGTGCACCAGCGGCTCGGGGTCGGTGGAGACGAGCAGCGCCGCGTCGCCGATCATCTTGACGAGCCTGACGGGTGGTCGGGCCACGTCGACCGCCATGTCGGTGAGGCGCCGCGCCGCATTGCTGAGCTCGAGAGGAGGAACGCGCTCACCCAGCCTGGTGAAATCGACGAGATCGGCGAAGCAGACGGTGATCTGGCGCGCGAAACCGAGACGACCGGAGACGAGCTCGGTCTGACGAATGATGTCGGTCTTGATCTGTTCTTTGAGGTGGACGCCCAGCACGTAACCGAGGAGGGGCGTAAGCAGCGGAACGAGCTGCTCGGTGGCCTGGGCGTAGCGAATGCCGAGCGTCCGCTCGCTGTCGCCCGCCTGCAGCAGCGCCTGGCCGGCAATCTCTCGCAGGGTCTCGCTGAGCCGCGACATGCTCTGTCCGACCACCTGGCTGATCAGGACGAGCGGCTCTTCCCCCAGCCCAGCCGCCCGGAACAGCGCGACCGTCTTGGCGGCCGCGAGATCACTCTCGGTGAAGGCCACCTCGGTGTCGCCGGCGTCGGTCAGGCCGAGTGCACGCCAGAGCCGCCTGAGGAGGTCGAGTGGAAGGCCGCTCTGCTCGGCAACGTCGACCGGGGTGAGACGGGCACCTTCGCGATGCAACACGCGCTCGACGGGCAGCAGCGCCAGCCGATCCTGGCGGGCTGCCTGCTGCAGCTCTTCGAGCGAGAACCCATCACGAAGGAGCTGCTGCAGGAGCTCGACGCGTTCGTGACGCGTGCGCTCGTCCTCGACGTCATCCAGTAACCCCGCCGCTTCCAGTTGTGCGATGTCGAGCATCTCAGCGGCCGACGACGTCCTCGCCGCACAGCTCGGCGATCTCGCTCCGGAACGCGTCCAGCACGGTTGGCCACCCCGGGAGCTCGGCGACCGCGGCGACGCATCCCATGCGCCGCGCTGCCGGCTCGACCGTCACGCGCACGCGTGTCCTCTCGGGCTCGAGCACGAGCGGCCAGTGGCGGCAGGCGGCGGGCTTGAAGGCCGCGACTCGACGGCCGGTCCGGAGCGCGACGTGGTGGATCGAGCAGAGCGCGTGGTCGCGGGTGCGGAAGAGAAAGGGGCAGGCGCCGTCCTCGCGCGACTCGATCACCAGGTCGGGCGCATCGTCGACGAAGACGTTCGCGAAGCCGCGGCCCTCGCGCAGGACCGGCACCAGGCGCGCGAGCTCGTCCATCAGCGTGTCGATGGCGCGGACCTCGCGCCGCGAGACCTCGACCACGAGGCCGACGCAGCACGTCCGGCCGCGCGGGCAGCCGTCGGGGTAGCAGCGGTACGCGAGCTCGGTGAGCGAGGGGTCGAGCACGAAGCGCGGCGACGGGCCCGTCACCGGCGCACGTGCGCGTCTCGGCAGCATCACGCGCGCTGTCTTATCGTGTCTCGGGACCGGGGGCACGCGTCGTCCAACCGCCGCCGTCGTGCTAAAGGCCTTCCACCAACCGTGGGCGAGACACGCGTCGACCTGCTTCACCTGCTCGAGGATCTCCGCGACGCCTATCCCGGGGCGCTCGAGGAGACCATCCTCACCGAGATCGTGGCCAACGCCCTCGACTCGGGGGCGAGCCGCATCTCGATGGTGGCCGACCCGACGACGGCGACGTTCACCGCGGCGGACGACGGCTCCGGCATGAAGCGGCGCGAGCTGGCGCGCTACCACGACGTCGCCGCGAGCACGAAGACGCGGGGCGAGGGCATCGGCTTCGCCGGGGTGGGCATCAAGCTCGGCCTCCTCGTCTGTGAGGAGGTGCTGACGGAGACCCGGCGGGGCAAGACGCACGTCGCCACGCGCTGGCACCTCGCCTCGCGCCACCGCGCGCCGTGGAAATGGCTGCCGCCCCCCGGTCTGGCCGGCGAGCGCGGTACCGCGGTCCGCCTGAAGCTGCGGAACGCACTCTCCCCGCTGGTCGATACGGGCTTCATCGAGGCCGCGCTCCGGCGGAACTACCAGCCGCTGCTCGACCCGACCTTCGACGCCATCCTGGCGGCGCACTACCCGCGCGGCGTCTCCTTCGAGGTGAACGGCCGCCGGCTCGAGCGGCAGGGGTGGGACGCCGCCGAGACGGTGGCGCTCGCCCTCGCGCCGCTCGCGGTCGAGCCGGCCGCGGAGCACGGCTTCGTGACCGCCTTCCTCGGCCGCTGGGGCGAGAGCGTCGCGGGCCGGCGCCCGCGGTAGCTAGCTACGCGCGCCGGTCGACGGCGATCGTGGTCGCGCCCGCCGGCCGGTAGCCCGCGAGCGCGTGGCGGCCCGCTCCCAGGGTGGTGCAGCGGGCGGCGATGCGCGCCTGGCGCGCGCGCGCTGCACGCACGAGCGACCGATTGGTCGCGGCCGCCTCCGCGGCGAGCGCGGCCGACGCCTGCCAGAGCGCGAGCACCTCGGACGGTGCGCGGCCCGCTCGCCGCGAGGGCGCGAGCGCCGCACCGAGCGAGGCGAGAGCGGCGGTGGCCGCCTCCGCGCGGGCCGCCTCGGGGGCGAGCCGGACAGGGTCAACCGGGGTGCGCTCGTCCGTGAGCGCCTCGAGGATTCCCCGGTACACCGCGGCGAGCTCGCCGTAGAGCGCATGCTCCCGGCGGCTCGCGCGCGTGAGCTCGTCTTCCCGCATCTCAGCCCGCGGCGGGGGCCGGTCGCTCGATGATCTGCTTGTAGGCCCCGGCGATGGTGCCGAACACGGCCAGCACCTCGTCGACGTGGCGCACGCTCTGCCGCGCGTTCGCCTCGGTCAGGTGCACGAGCATGAAGTCGTAGAGACGGGCCAGGTCGCGCGCGATCGTGCCGCCCGCTTCGTAGTCGAGCGTGCCGAGCAGCTCGGCGATGATCGCCTGGGCCCGGCCGAGGTTCTGTCCGAAGGCGGCCAGGTCGCCGGCGGCGAGCCCCGCGCGCGCCCGCTGGAGGAACGAGAGCCCGCCCTCGAAGACGAGGAGCAGGAGACGCGTCCGGTCGACCGAGGTCACCTGTGCCTTCGCGTACTCGCCTGCGTAGTCCATGTGCATCGCCCTTCCCCCTCTTTCAGCCGCCGAACGCCTGCTTCAGGAAGCTTCCCTGACTCTTGAGCCCGCTGACGAAGCTCTCCAGCGACGTGAACTGCGCGCGCAGGTTGGCCTCGAAGGCGTCGACCTCGCGCTGCCCGGCATCGATCTGGTCCTGCAGGGACCGGATCTGAGCGTCGAGCGCAGTGCTGTGTATCGCGAGGCTCCCGCCCGCGGCGGTCATGTCGTCGATGAGAGCCCCGAAGTCCCGTGCCACGCCGTGCGCCGTCCCGTTGCCCGCGAACGTCTCGGCCACGGCCGTCGCATCGGTGCCGAGGGCCGAGTGAAACTTGCTCTCGTCGAAGGTGATCGTGCCGTCCTGCTGGGTGGCGAGGCCGAGGCTCGAGAGGTTCGTGTACGTTCCTCCCACCGCCTCCGAGAAGACCTCGTGCAGTCGCGCGACGAGGTGCTTCACCGTCGAATCGGTGGCGAGGCTCCCGAGCGTCACCTGGGACTTGTCCTGGCTCTCGCTGACCTGCGACTGGCCGGCGACGAAATTGACCACGTCGTTGAAGGCCGCGACCAGGGTCTTCACCTTGGCGGTGATCTTGTCCGCGTCGTCGGCGACGGTGACCGTGGCGGTGCCGCGGTCGCGGAGCGTCAACGTCACCCCCGACAGCACGTCGCCGAAGGTGTTCGACTCGCGCTCGAACGTGCCGCTGAAGCCGCTGACCGTGAACTGGGCATTCTGTCCCGCCTGCGCGGTCTGGACCGCCAGCGCGGTGTCGTCGTGCGTGACAGTGACCGTGCTCGTCGCGCCGGTCGCCCGGCTCACGATCTCGAGCCGGAAGTCCGGGCTCGACGCGGTGCCGAGGTTGACGGCCGAGGCCGTCACCCCGGCGTCGAGCGCATTGATGGCGCTCGCCAGGCCCGCGAGCGTGGTCGTCGCGTCCACCGCGACGCTCTGCACGGTTCCGGAGCCCACCTGGAACTGGAAGGTCCCGGGTCCGCTCGCCACCGTGCTCGAGGCCGACGCCACGCCCACCGTCGCGCCGGCCACCGAGCCGCGCGCGAGCTCCCCGACCGTCAGCGTCACGCTGCCTGGCTGCGCGCCCGTACCGGCCGCGGCCTCGAGCACGCCAAGGTCGCTCGACGTCGCCTGGCGAACGAGCACGCCGTCGGCCGTGTCGAGCGCGTGGGCGGCGGCGCTGAGTGTGCCGAGCTTGCTGGTGAGGCTGGTGATCGAGGCCTGCGTCGCCTGGACGCCCTCGACGTCGAGGCCGAGCAGATCGACCGGACGGTGCTCGAGCGCAACGAGCTGAGTGATGATGCTCTGGGTGTCGATGCCGGTCGCGAGACCGCCGACGGTGATCACACCCGCCATGCGACCCCTGTCCGGCCAGATGAAGCGCCAGATGAAGGGCTAGATGAAGCGCGGGCCGGGGATCGAGAGATCCCCGGCCCGTTGAGGACGGATCCGTTCACTGCCACCCTTAGCGCAGGAGCTGGAGGGCGAGGGCAGGACGCTGATTGGCCTGCGCCAGGACGGCCGTGCCGGCCTGCTGCAGAATGCTGGCGCGGGTCAGCTCGCCGGTCTCGGCCGCGACGTCGGCGTCGCGGATGCGGCTTTCGGCAGCCGCGAAGTTCTCCTTCGCGACCCGGAGTCCGGCGATGGCCGTGACCAGCCGGCTCTCGAAGGCGCCGAGAGTCCCTCGGGTGTTCGCGACGTTCGCGATCGCCGAGGTGAGCACGCCGAGTGCGGACTGGGCCGCGCCCTGCGTGGAGGCCGCGATGGCGGTCTGGCCCGCGAGGATGCCCGAGAGCGAGCCATCGACCGAGTTGAAGCTGATCTGGGAGTTGCTGCTGCCGTCGAGGCCGACTTGCACCGCCACCGTCGTACCGGCGCTCAGGAGCTGCACGCCGTTGAAGGTGGTGGTGTTGGAGATGCGGCTGATTTCCGACAGGAGCTGCGAGAACTCCTGCTGGATGGCGCTACGCTGCGTGTCGCTGACCGTGCCCGTCGCGGACTCGGAGGCGAGCTCCGAGAGGCGGGTGAGGACGTCGGTCACCTTGCCGAGCGCCTTCTCACCGATCGCCAGCGAGGAGATGCCGTCGTTGGCGTTGCGGACCGCCTGGGCGGCGACGCGCACGTCGCGCTCGAGCTTATCGGCGATCGCGAGGCCGGCGGCGTCGTCGGAGGCGTTGTTGATGCGGAGCCCGGACGACAGCCGCTCGAGCGACGCGGTGAGGCTGTCGCTGGACTCGTCCAGGTGGCGCTGCGCGTTGAGCGAGGCCAGGTTCGTGTTGACTGTGATCGACATCGACTGAGATCCTCCTTGAAGGTGCTGTTCGCCGGGTGGTCCATCCCCCGGCAAGTTTTTCTTGCCGCAAGACTTATCGGCCGAAGCCCGCGCGGGCTTGAAGCGACCGCTCCTCCGACCGCCGCTGCCATGCTAGACCGTATGGCAGTGGCCACCCCCACGGAGCGCGTCGCGCGCGAGGCGCGTCTGCTCGGGTTCCCGCGGGCCGGCTCGACGCCGCTCGGCGCCCTCGAGCGGGGGCCGTTTCTCGAGCGCTGGCTCGCGGACGGCCGCGCGGGCGAGATGGGCTACCTCGCGCGGCGCACGGCAGAGCGCATAGACCCGCGCACGGCGTTTCCCTGGGCGCGCAGCATCGTGTCGCTCGCCTATCCGTATCGCCCCCCGCCCGTGCCAGCGGGCGACTGGCGGGCCGAGCTGCGCGGACGCATCGCCGCGTACGCCCTCGGCGTGGACTATCACGACCGGGTGGGCGCGCTGCTCGAGCGGTTGATCGAGCGGCTCCGCGACGTCTTTCCCGCCGCCCGCTTCCGCCCGTACGTCGACACGGGGCCGGTGCTCGAGCGGGAATGGGCGGCGCGCGCCGGTCTCGGCTGGATCGGCAAGAACACGCTCCTCCTCCACCGCTCGGCCGGCTCGTACTTCTTCCTCGCCGAGCTCCTGACCGACCTCTCGCTCGACGCTGTCCCGCTGCCCGCGGACCACTGCGGCACCTGCACTCGCTGCCTCACCGCCTGTCCGACCGGCGCGCTGGAGGCGTATGCGATGGACCCCCGGCGCTGCATCTCCTATCTGACGATAGAGCACCGGAGCGCGATCCCACACGAGCTGCGCCCCCACCTCGCCAACTGGATCTTCGGCTGTGACCTCTGCCAGGTGGCCTGTCCGTGGAATCAGGCCGCACCGGAGGCGAGTGCGGCCGAGGCGCTCGCGCCCCGCCTCCCCCCGCTCCTCGCCCTCGACGCCGCCGGCTTCCGGGCGCGTTTCGGCCGGACCGCCGTGGCGCGGACCAAGCGCCGCGGGCTTCTCCGCAACGTGGCGGTCGCCCTCGGCAACAGCGGCAATCCTGACGCGGTGCCGCCGCTCGCGGCGGCGCTCGGTGATCCCGAGGCGCTCGTGCGCGGGCATGCGGCCTGGGCGCTCGGGCGGCTGGGCGGCGCTGCCGCCCGGCGCGCGCTCGAGGGAGCGCGGGCCCGCGAGCCTGATCCAGCTGTCGCGGCTGAGATCGAGGCCGCGCTCGGCTGACCTCATACGAGCGGGCGCGCCGCGCAAACTGCGGCCGGGGCGTCGGTCCTACGCGCCGCGGTAGTAGGCGTTGTCTTCCCGCTCCTCACGCGGCATCGCTGAAGAGCCGATAATCAAATTCGAATGCAAACCGTGGCCACCGTGATGACCCCGGAGGTCTCGAGCGTCGACCGAGACTTTCCCCTCCTCAAGGCCATCGCCATCATGGCGAAGCGCGCCATCAGCTGCGTCGTGGTGCGCGAGGGACCGCGGCCGATCGGCATATTGACCGAGCGCGACCTCGTCCGGAAGCTCTTCGCGGCCGGAGGCGACCCCGCCATGTTTCGGGTCGGCGACGTGATGACAACGCCGCCGCAGACCGTGACCGAGGAGACCACCACGCTGGAGGCCCTTCAGCTGCTCCGGACGCGTGCCTTCCGGCGGCTGCCCGTGGTCGACCCCAACGGGGCGCTGGTCGGGATCGTCACGCAGACCGACCTCCTGCACGCGGTGATCGCGGATCTGGAGGAGGCCAGCCGCCTCAAGAGCGAGATTCTCTCCACCGTGTCACACGAGCTGCGCACCCCCATCGCGCTCATCGCTGGCTACGTCGATCTGCTCAGCGAGGGGACGTTCGAGCCGCTCCAGCCCCGACAGCAGGAAGTAGTCGCTCGTGTTCAGCGTACCAGCTCGCAGCTCGTCGATCTCGTGAACGCTGCGTTCGAACTCATCCAGCTCGAGGCCGGGCGGGTCAGCGTCGCCTGCAATCCGATCGATGTGGAAGCATTGTTCGAGCAGCTCGGCCGCGAGTTCCGCGCTCTCGTACCTGAGGGCGTGTCGCTCCACTGGCGCAACGAGCTTGGGACCCAGCCGATCCTCGGGGACCATGCCAAGCTCAAGGCGAGCCTCAAGAACGTCGTGGACAACGCGCTCAAGTTCACCACCGCGGGACGGGTGGAGGTCATGGCTGCCTGGGCCGACGGTCTGCTCACGTTCGTGGTCCAGGACACGGGGATCGGAATTCCAGCCGCGGACCTTTCACACATCTTCGAACTGTTTCGCCAGGTCGACGCCTCGGATACACGCCGCTTCGCGGGCGTCGGCCTCGGCCTGCACGTGGTCAAGCGCCTGCTCGACGTGCTGGGCGGGAGGATCGCGGTGGACAGCACACTTGGTGTCGGCAGCACGTTCCGCATCACGATTCCCGCACCCCGCGTTATGGGTGGTCCGCCCACACGCCCCTGAGCGTCCCAACTGCCCGAGGTGCGGGCCCGAGGAGCCGGAGCGGGACCTGGAGCTGCTCGGCGTTCGGGACGACACCAGCTGGTCACATCCGAACGCCCGCAGCGTCCTCGTCGGCCTCGCGTGCCCGACCTGCGGTCTGCATGATCTCGTGAAGATCGGGTGCCTGGGAGGCGACCAGTATCAGCCTCGCAGGCCAGCGCGTTCGAGCGCCTCGTAAAGCAGACTTTCTCGGGCGCGCCTGCCCGTCGCCACTCGATCGCGATCACCCCCTGACGGAGATCGAGACGGCGCTCGTCTGACTCGCGGGCAGGAGGTATCGGAGACGGCGCCCGGCTCCTTGGCGAGCCGCTTGGTAGAGGGCAGGGCGCTCCCGCTCCCAGGTAATTTGCTTACCTCAGTTAAGGCCTTCAACCGATTGGTCTGCTTCCTCCAGCGCGTAAGTTGAAAGCCATGTATGCGAGATCACCCCCGCGCAAAAAAGAGGACGGAAGGCGGTCTCGGCCGCGTGAGCGTGGTCGCCGCCGGTGGTGGTGTCGAGAGCGTGAAGGTTCCTTCTCTCGGAAAGGAGCGTGAGCATGAAACGATTCCTGCAGGTACTTCTGCTCGCAGCCCTGGGCTTCCTGGGTAGCCGCCTCAGCTGGGCGGACACAGCGGCTGTGGGCACGGGGACCGGCGTCGCGCTGGCGTTGGGCGGAGGAGGCGCGGCTGCCGTCGGCAGCGCGGTAGCTGTGGCGCTTTCGTCGGGCGACGACGAAGACGAGTCCTCGGGAGCCGCCGCCGTGGCCACGGGCGTAGCGCTTGCCCTCGGCGGCGGTGGCGGTGCCGCGGTTGGCACCGGGACCGGCATCGCACTGGCGTTCTAAGCCAACACCGCCACCGGAGTTGCCCCGGTTTCGCGGGCACCAACGCCCCTTCGGGGAAAGGGGAGTGGCCACGAACCGGGGCAACTCACGCAGGACGAGCGCTTCGGCGGCCCGTCGGACGAATGACGGCGGCTGGGGCGTTCCCGCTCCCGGGTGATTCCCTTACCTCAATCAAGGCCTTCAACCGATTGGTCTGGTTTCCCCCTGTGCGTAGATTGGTGTGCATGTATGCGAGATCACCCCCGCGCATCGGAGGACGAAAAGGCGGTGTCGGCCGCGCGAGCGTGGCCGCCGCCAGTCGTGTTGTCGAGAGCGTGAAGGTTCATTCTCTCGGAAAGGAGCATGAGCATGAAACGATCCCTGCAGGTACTTCTGATCGCAGCCCTGGGCTTCCTGGGTAGCAGCCTCAGCTGGGCGGACTCCGCGGCTGTGGGCAGCGGGACCGGCGTCGCGCTGGCGTTGGGCGGAGGAGGCGCGGCGGCCGTCGGCAGCGCGGTAGGTGTGGCGCTTTCGTCGCGCGGGTGCGACTGCGACGACGACGACGAGTCCGGTGCAGCCGCCGCGGTGGGCACGGGCGTAGCGGTTGCCCTCGGCGGTGGTGGCGGTGCCGCGGTCGGCACCGGAACCGGCGTCGCACTGGCGTTCTAAGCGAACGTCAGCACCGGAGTTGCCCGGTTTCGTGGACTGCGAGTCCATGAACCGGGCAAACTCCGGCTCAAGATGCGCAAGGGGGGGATCCGCCCCCGACCGCGTCCTGCCCCCCCTTAACGAGCACGGATTGCGCCGAAAAGGCTGGAACCGGATCAGCGTGTTCAGGGAGGGACGGCGGTTCCAGAGGAAGGTCGATCAATGAAACGCAACTACCGAACGGTGATCGGGTGGTTGCTGGCGCTGACTCTCGCGTTGCCGTTGGCCGTCGCGACCGTGCAGGGCCAAACGACTCAGCAACAGCCCTCGGCAAAGGTCACGGCCAAAACCTCGCAGTTCACGCTGATCCCGCCGACCACGGGGACGGGCGACTGGGTCACGATCCTGTCCAATAACATCAAGACAGCCGAGATGAAGGACCTGTTCGTCACCGCGGCGCTGGAGGCGGGCGTGTACACACAAACCGCCGTGACCGGCACCGGCACGTCATCGGCACGGGGCAAGCTGGAGGTGCGAATCCTGGTCGATGGTCTGGAGATCGAACCCGGGCCGGCCACGTACGCGGACCGGGTGCAGACGCTGTCGACGTTTCTCATGCCCACCGAGATGATCGAGCTGATGCTGCGCACGATGCATGCGGCGTCGTTCAGCTTCGTCGGGATCGACATCCCCGTCGGCGTGCACAACGTCGCTGTGCAAGCTCGCGTGACCACGGAGGGCAGCGCCGTGTCCGGCACGTTCTCGGCGCTCGGCAGCGTTGGCAAGGGAACGATGACCGTCGAATCCGTTCGACTGATCAAGGGCGAGGACGTGCCCTTGGTCCCGTGATGGGCCGAGGTAAGACCGTACGAGGTTGAAGCGCTTGCTGCGGAACAAGAGCGTGCTGATGATCCTCCCGGCGGGAGTTGCGCTGGCCGTGTATGTGGGTTTGCGGACGGCATCCTCGCACGCGGCGGCCGAGCGCTACCGGACGGAGGTCGTGCGGCTGGGGGAAATTACCCAGACCGTGTCGGCCAACGGCACTCTGAACCCGGTGGTGCTGGTCCGCGTGGGCACCCAGGTGTCGGGCACGGTGAGCAAGCTCCACGCCGACTTCAACGACCGGGTGCACGAGGGAGAGGTCTTGGTGGAGCTGGATGACCGCCTGTTTCGGGCCCAGGTGCACGAGAGCGAGGCCAAGGTCGGCGACGCCCGGGCCGCCCTCGAGCTGGCCGTCGCCAACGAGGCCAGGATGCGCCAGCTGCACCGCCAGGGCTTCATCTCGCAGCAAGAGCTCGACCAGGTGGAGGAGGCGGCGAAGGCGGCGCGGGCGCAGCTGGCGCTGGCGCAGGCGCAATTGGAGAAGGATCGCACCAATCTCGCCTACACGGTCATCCGCTCGCCTGTCTCGGGCGTGGTCGTCGACCGGCAGGTGGACGTGGGCCAGACCGTGGCGGCGAGCTTCCAGACGCCGACTTTGTTCCTCATCGCCCAGGATCTCTCCAGGATGCAGATCGACACGAGCTTCGCCGAGGCCGACATCGGCAGCATCCGGGTCGGGCAACCGGTGCACTTCAAGGTAGATGCCTTCCCCGACCGTTCGTTCCAGGGAACGGTCAAGCTCATCCGCCTCAATCCCGTGACGCAGCAGAACGTCGTGACCTACGACGTGGTCATCGCGGTCGACAACCCGGACCAGATCCTGCTGCCGGGGATGACCGCCTACGTGAATATCGTGGTCGCCCGGCGCCAGGGCGTGCCGGTGGTGTCCAACGCAGCGCTGCGCTTCAGGCCGCTGGAGCCTGCCCCGGTGGCAGCGCCACCGCAGGGGCGCGGAGGCCGCGCGGCCACGGTATACGTGCTCGAGAATGACCAGCTGCGCCGCGTCAGCATCGTCCCGGGAATCACCGACAACCGCCACACCGAGATCGTCTCCGGCGAGGTCAAGCCCGGCGTCCAGGTGGTGCTCGAGGACCGGCAGGCCAGCGCTCCGGCCAGCTCGCCGGCGGGCACCTTCCAGGTCAGGCTGTTCTGATGCCGGGCGCGCCGTTCATCCGTCTGACCCACCTCGGCAAGCACTACGAGACGAGGGCGGGGCCCGTTCCGGTGCTGAAGGACGTGAACCTCGACATCGAGCCGGCGGAGTTCGTCGCCATCATGGGGCCCTCCGGGTCGGGGAAATCGACGCTCATGAGCATCCTCGGCTGCCTCGACGCGCAGAGCGGCGGCACCTACGCGCTCGAGGGCCGCGACGTCGGCACGCTGAGCCGCGACCAGCTCGCCGATCTGCGCAACCGGGTGATCGGCTTCGTCTTCCAGGGTTTCAACCTGCTGCCCCGGGCAACCCTGCTGGACAACGTGGCGTTGCCGCTGGTGTACGCGAGGGTCGGCAGGTCGGAGCGGCTCGCCAGGGCCCGGGAGATGCTCGAGCGCGTGGGGCTGGGCCCGTATACGGCGTCGCTGCCCGATCAGATCTCCGGCGGGCAGCAGCAGCGCGTGGCCATCGCCCGGGCCTTGATCAATCGCCCGCGCCTGATCCTGGCGGACGAGCCGACGGGCAACCTGGATACCCGGACCGGTCAGGAGATCATGGGCCTCTTGCGGCAGCTCAACGCAGACGAGGGGATCACCGTCGTCCTGGTGACCCACGATCCGGACATCGCCACGCACGCCCAGCGCCTCGTGCATCTGGTGGACGGGCAGGTGGCGGAGGACGGGCCGCTGCCGCGCCGCGCGGCGGGGTCGAGAGCGCGATGATGATGGGCCCCATGCTGAGCGAAGCCCGGCAGGCGATGGGCGCGAACCGGCTGCGCACCCTCCTCACCATGTTGGGCATGATGATCGGGGTGGGCGCGGTGATCATGATGCTCGCCGTCGGACAGGGGGCCCGGGACTCGGTGGCCCGGTCCATCGCCTCCATGGGCCGCAACCTCTTCGTCGTGCTCGCGGGTTCCGCCACCGCCAGTGGCGTGCGGCTCGGGACGGGCAACGTTCCCACCCTCACCGTCGCCGATGCGCAGGCCCTGGCGGAGCTGCCCACCGTCGGGGCGGTGGCGCCGGTGCTGCCGGGCGCTGCCCAGATCGTCCACGGGGCGAACAACTGGGGCACCAGCGTGCTGGGCACCACGCCGCGCTTCCTCGACGTGCGCGGCTGGCGCCTGTCCGCGGGATTCCCCTTCAACGATTCCGACGTGCGTTCGGCGACGCAGGTCGCCCTGCTGGGGCAGACCGTGGTGAAGAACCTGTTCGGCGACGAGGACGCGGTGGGGAAGATCGTCCGCATCGGCAAGAGCCCCTACCGGGTCACGGGCATCCTCGCGGCCAAGGGGCAAAGCGTGGACGGCCGCGACCAGGACGATGGCGTCCTGATCCCGGTCACCACCGCTCAGCGCAAACTCTTCGGCAGTCAGTTCCAGGGCAGCGTGCGCTTCGTGGTCGTCCGGGCCGCATCGGCAGAGGCCATGCCGACGGCGGAGCGGGACATGACGCAACTCCTGCGCCAGCGCCATCGTCTCGCCGCCGGCGTCGACAACGACTTCAGCGTGCGCAACCTCACCGCCCTGGTCAGCACGGCCGCGGAAACCGCCCGCACCATGTCGCTGATGCTGGGGGCGATCGCCTCGATCTCCCTCCTGGTGGGGGGCATCGGGATCATGAACATCATGCTCGTCTCGGTCACCGAGCGCACCCGGGAAATCGGCATCCGCTGCGCCATCGGCGCCCGCGCCCGGGACATTCGGCTGCAGTTCCTGCTGGAGGCGCTCATCCTCTCCGTCGTCGGTTGCCTGGTGGGCGTGTTCCTGGGGGTGGGCGGCGCGCTAGCGGTCAGCGCCGTCGCCCGGACAGCGGTCGTCGTCACGCTGAGCTCGGTCGTCATGGCGTTCCTCGTCGCCGCGGGGGTGGGTATCTTCTTTGGCTTCTACCCCGCCGACAAGGCCGCCCGTCTGAAGCCCATGGACGCCCTCCGGTATCAGTAGCCGCAGGCTGTCAGCCCCGCACGCTACGGCTCGATCAGGCCCCGTCGGATGGCGTAGCGCACCAGGCTCGCGGTCTCGTGGATGTCGAGCTTCCGCATCACGCTGTTCCGATGGTACTCCGCGGTCTTGACGCTCATGCCGAGGAGCGAGGCGACCTCCTTCGTGGTCTTCCCTTCGGCCACGAGGTGCAGGACCGCGCGCTCGCGGGGCGTCAAGGGATCGCGCAGGTCCTTCTTCGTCCGGTACGCCTCCACCACCGCCCCGGACACGCTCGGGCTGAGATAGACGGCGCCCCGGGAGACCTCCCGGACCGCCCGGACGAGATCCGTGACGGCCTGGCTCTTCAGCACGTACCCCCGGATGCCCATCTGGAGGGCCTGCAAGACATAGGTATCCTCCCCGTGCATGGTGAGGAGGATCGTCCGCGTGCGCGGGCAGGCCTTTTGGATCTCGCGGGCCGCGTCGAGACCGTTCAGGAGTGGCATGCTCACGTCGAGCACTGCCACGTCGGGACGGAGCGCGCAGGCCAGGCGCACCGCCTCACGGCCGTCGGCGGCCTCGCCGACCACCTGGAGTCCTTCTCGCTCCAGGACCGCCTTCAGAGACTGACAGACGATGAGGTGGTCGTCGGCGAGCAGGACCCGGATCGCCATCTCATCCCTCCAGGGGAACGGCAACGTGCACTCTCGTGCCGCAGCCGGGGGACGACGTGATCTGCAGGCTTCCGCGGAGGGGATCGAGCCGCTCCCGGATGCCCACGAGGCCGAGCCCCGGGCCCCCCCTCTGCGCCAGGGCGGTCGCCGCGTCGAAGCCGACGCCGTCGTCCGCAACAGAGCAGCGAACCGCCCGCGCCTCGCGCTGGACCTGGATCTTCACGTGCGCGGGATGTGCGTGCCGAACGGCGTTGGTCAGCGCCTCCTGCGCGATCCGGTAGAGCGCCGTCTCCACCGCGGGCGGCAGACGACCGTGGGTCGAGCCCCTCACCTCGACCGACAGTCCGGTCCGCTTCGCCACGCCCTCGGCTAGGAACTGGAGCGCGGGCACGAGTCCAAGGTCGTCGAGCATCGTCGGCCGGAGCTCGTGCGACAGGCGCCGGAGCTCGCCCTCGATCCGATCGAGCAGATCCCGGACCTCCTCGAGCCGGCTTCGCATGGACTGCGGCAGATCGCGGGCCAGCGCATCCAGCGCGATGTGCACCGATGCGAGCAGCTGTGCGGCCTCGTCGTGCAGCGTGTGGGCGATGCGCTTGGCCTCCTCCTCGAGCCTCTCGTTGAGCCGGCGCAGCGCGCTGTTCGCTTCGCGGGACGCACGATGCGTCATCTCGAAGGGGGAGAGGCTCTCCATGAAGAACGCCTGAGCCGCCTCCGCCGCCTTGGCGCGAGCCTCGAACGCGGCCTGCGGCAGCACAGAGGCCCGGAGGGCCTCATGGTACAGCGTTCCCATCTCGAGGACGCCGAGGCCGTCGACGATGGCTTGGCGTCCGAGCTCGTACGCGCGTGCCAGCCCCGCCTCCCCCCCTTCGTCCAGGTACTCCTCGAGGGCGCGCCGGTACTGCTCCGCAAGCTCGTCTCGGGTCTTCTCGCTCAAGCCGTGCCTCCACGATAACGCGCCACCAGCACCAGGGCGTCGTCCGTGCCACGGGCGTAGCGGGAGAGGATGCGGTCGGCCGCCGGTTGCGGCGGGACGAGCGGGAGCAGCTCTTCCGCAAACCCGGGGCGGATCCCGTCCGTGGCGAGGATCAGCGTATCGCCCGGATTGACGGCGTACGTCGAGGCGCGCAGCGGCGGCAGGTGGCTCCCCACGACCCCGGAGCGCAGCAGCAGCGTATCGGACGCCGGGCTGCCGAACGGCCCGACGCGCTGGAGCACGCCCGCCACGCTGCCCACCCCGCACCACGCCATCGTCGGTTCGCCGGCGTGGAACGACGCCAAGCTCATCACCACTCCGCGCGTGTGGCGGAGCCCTTCGTGGCAGCGGTAGAACAGCGCGGCCAGGGGCTCGGAGGCGAATTGGCCGAGCGTGGCTGCCGCGATTCTCGCCGCGGCGGCCGCCTCGTGGCCGTGGCCGAGGCCGTCCACCGCCGCCAGCAGGACGCCGCCCGCGAACGGCTGGACCACGCAGCAGTCGCCGTTCTCGACCTGTCCGCCGAGCGCCAGCTCGGCGACGCCCCACTCGATGAGCCGCGTGCTCACCGCTTCCATTTCTTCACCGTCACGGTGGTCCCCCGGCCGACCTCGGAGACGATGTCGAACTCGTCGGTGAGCCGCCTGACACCCGGGAGCCCGAGGCCCAGGCCGCCGGAGGTGGAGAAGCCGCTCTGCAGGGCCCGGGCGACATTGGGGATCCCCGGACCGTCGTCGCGGGCGACCACCATGATCCCGAGCGTCCCGTCCCGCTCGATGCTCTTCAGGACGATGCGGCCGCGCTTGGCGTAGAGGACGATGTTGCGGGTCAGCTCGGAGATCGCCGTGGCAACCAGCGTGAGATCGGTGGGTCCGAATCCCAGCGCGGCCGCGAGCTCCCGCCCCTTCTGGCGGGCGAAGACCACATCGGCATCCGAGCGAACCGGGATCGAAGTCTCGCCGGGCCGGTCGACGTCCGCCGCCTTCGGTCGAGGCGCCGGACCGTCGGATGCCGCTGCGCGTCGCCGCTCACGGCCCACGGGCCTCCCCTTCCTTGACGATCCGCTTCCTCTTCCTGTCCAGCAGCGCGAGCCCTTCTTCCAGGTCGAGCGCGGTGTTGACGTCCTCCAGCGTCAGCCCCAGCTCCACCATGGAGAACGCCACCTCGGGCTGGATGCCGACGATCACCGTCTCGGCCCCGCGCAGCCGGGTCATGTGCGCGACGTCCCGCAACGTTCGGACGGCAAACGAGTCCATCACGTCGAGCGCGGTGATGTCGACGACCACCCCGCGCGAGCGGCACCGGCCCACCTGGGCGACCAGGCCGTCTCGGAAACCTCGCAAGTCGGCGTCGGTGAGCGCCGTCGGAATGGTCGCGATGAGGTAGTGGCCTTGCTTGAGGATCGGCACCACCATCTTCGCCTCCGTCGCTGCCCCCCCTAGGGCTTCTCCTCGAGCAACCGTTCCGCTTCCTCGATGCCGCCCTGCAGGTCGCCGACGGTATTCATCTTGCTCAGGTCGACGCCGAGGGTGACCAGGGTCTGGGCGATCTCGGGTGACAGACCGGTGACGATCACCATCGCGCCCAGGAGCCGCGACGCGTCCACGGTCCGCACCAGGTGGTTCGCCACGTTCGAGTCCATGGCCGGGACGCCCGTGATGTCGATCACCACCACCTTGGCGCGGTTGGCGCGGATGGCGCGCAGCAGCTGCTCGGTCAGCTGGCGGGCGCGCTGGGCGTCGATGAGGCCGATGATGGGCAGGATGAGCAGCCGCTCGCGGACCGGCAACACGGGCGTGGACAGCTCACGGATGGCTTCCTGCTGCTCGCGGATCACGCGCTCGCGCTCCTGCACGAACCCCACGGCCACGGTGATCGCGATGCGGTTTGCGGCGGGCTCGTAGGCGTCGAGGACCCGGTTCAGCATCTCGAAGTCGGCCTGGTACTTGGCGAACAGCGAGCGGGCGAGCACATCGCGCAGCAGCAGCACGATGCCGACCACCTCGTGGGTCTCGACACCTCGCGGGATGATGCGCTCGGACAGGTTTCGGGCGTATGCCTGCAGCGCCTCGAGGGTCCCGGTCTCCAGGGCATCGAGGTAGTTGTCGTACACCGACGTGGCTTCCGCGAAGATCTCCTCCCGGCTCATGGCACTGAGCAGGCGCGCGTCGATGATCCGCTCGGCCCATTCGTCACGAAGCCGGGTGCGGGCCCGCCGGAGGTGCGCCACGAGCTCACGCAGCAGCACCCCCGTCGAGGCGCCGGCCGGTGGCTCCACTCGTGGCTCGGCAGCGCGCCGGCCGGCCCTCGGGCGCCCGGACGGCGGGCGGGCCGACTCCACCCGCGCTTGGGACCGATGCGCTCTCATGGTCTCGGCCTCCTGGTGCCTCCCTCTCGAATCCCTACCCCGCACCCACTGCTGCAAGCTGCTGCCCTTCCGTGAGCGTCGCGCCATCCCCCATACAATTCGGATCATCCCACGCTTTCCCTGCGCGAGGAATCACCATCGTTCGTGATCGATCGCCCCGGGTCGCGTGATGCGGCGCCGCCAACCGCTCGGCCATGGAGAGACTCGCGCGCGCGGCGCTCGAGCTGTGGAGCCGCTATCCACGAGCCGCCTATGAAGTCCTCGATGAGCTGGCGCGCTTGATCGTCGGTATACTGCTTCGGCGGCGTCTTCATCAGATAGGCCGATGGACCCTCCAGCGGCCCGGCGATCCCGCGGTCGAGGGCCAGCTTGGCGCAGCGCACCGCGTCGATCACCACCCCGGCGCTGTTCGGGCTGTCCCACACCTCCATCTTGACCTCGGTGTTGAGCGGCACGTTCCCGAAGGTCGTGCCTTCCAGCCGGATGTAGGCCCACTTGCGGTCGGTCAGCCATGGCACGTAGTCGCTCGGCCCGACGTGGATCGCGTCCGCCGGCAGCGCATAGTCGAGCTGGCTGGTCACCGCGCCGGTCTTGGAGATCTTCTTGGACTCCAGCCGCTCGCGATCCAGCATGTTGTAGAAGTCCATGTTGCCGCCGAAGTTGAGCTGGTAGGTCCGGTCGAGTCGCACGCCGCGCTCCCGGAACAGATTGGCCAGCACGCGATGGAGGATCGTCGCGCCCACCTGGCTCTTGATGTCGTCGCCAATGATCGGCAGCCCGCGGTCGGCGAAGCGCTTGGCCCAGTACGGCTGCGAGGCCACGAAGACCGGGATGCAGTTGACGAACCCGCAGCCGGCATCGAGGACCTGCTCGATGTACCACTTGGTCGCCATCTCCGAACCGACCGGCAGGTAGTTCACGACCACATCGGTGCCGGTGTCTGTGAGGATCTTCACGATGTCGGCGGTCGACCCCCGCGCCTTCTTCACCCGGCTGCCGAGGTACTTGCCCAGGCCGTCGTGGGTCATGCCGCGGTCGACGCGCACGTTCAGCTTCGGCACGTCGGTGAACTTGATGGTGTTGTTGGGAGCGGCGAAGATCGCCTCGGACAGGTCCAGACCGACCTTGCTCTCGACGACATCGAAGGCGGCGGAGAACTCGACGCGGTCGATACGATACCCGCCCAGGTTGACATGCATCAGGCCGGGGACGAACCCGTCTTCGGCGGCGCTGCGGTAGAACTCGACCCCCTGCACCAGCGACGAGGCGCAATTGCCGACGCCGATGATCGCAACCCGCACCGTTTGACCGTTCTTCATGTTGGTAGCTCCCTCAGCTCGGCTAGGTTGACCAGGCCATCACGACTGCCGATCTGCGCGGGCACACCGGCGCAGACTCCTCCAAGGGCGTAGCCTTCGATGAAATCGGCGATCCGCGCCCCGGCGCCCGGTACGGCTTGGTAACTTGGGAAATAGTTCAGGTCGACGACCAGCGGTCCGTCCGCGCCTTCGATCACGTCCAGTCCATACAGGCCCAGGCCAAACAGCCGGCCACAGCGGAGCGCGATCGCCCGCACTTCGTCGCTGATTCCGCAGGGCCGGCGCCGGGCCTCGCCCAGCCGGGAGCGCGTGCGTACCCCGAAGGCTTCCTCGCCGATGACGTAGACCTTCACTTCATCATACGGTGGGACGTACTCCTGAATCAGCACGGGCTCCGCCGGCCGCGGCGCGTCGGTCAGCTCGCGCGAGCTGCGCATGACCCGAATGCCTATGCCCCGTCCTCCGTTGTACGGCTTGATGATCACCGGCTGCTCCTGGACGAGCGACCGCAGCACGGTGAGGTCCGCCGTCACCCACGACCGCGGGGTCGGAACGCCGGCAGCCTGCATGAGCTGGACGGCGACAATCTTGTTTTGAGCGGCGAGGCAGGCCGGGAAGGGATTGAGCAGGCGGCCGCCATGCATGTGAATGATCTCTGCCAGGCTCAACCACAACGCGGCGTGCGACTTCAGGATGTAGAGATCGTGCGACACCACGATGCGATCCAGCGGTAAGACCAATTCCTCCCCGATGCCGATCTCGATATCGAGCCCTCGCTTCCGCAGAATGGCGAACGTCTCGACCAGAACGGGATTTGGCGCGACGGGCGTCTGCAACGCCAGCATGAAATACAATCTCATCGCACACCGAGTCGGAAGCCGAGTTGCTCGAAGGCCCGGTTACAACGAGGTTAAGGGCACATGAACCTGCGTCACAATCCGGTGAGGGCTGGAATCAAGGAGGGGAAATCACTGAGGAGAGCATCGGGATATCACCTGAGGACAACGGATCACCGGCCGCGGGCGGCTACGCGACCAGCGGCTGTCCGCCCGCCGCGTCGAGGCCGAGCGCGCGCAGGAGGCGATCGCGCACCATGGCTGCCGCCCGGTCGTGCTCGGCCGGATCGGGGCCGACGTGGATGCGGCCGCCGGCGATCATGTCGTGGCCGCCGGCGAGCTTGCTGCCCAGCACCTGCTGGAGGAGGTCGCCGGCGTTGACGTCGCGCTCGGTCGTCCGGATCGAGCAGTGGAGACAGCTCCCGAAGGTGCCGATCGCCGCCGCCCAGGTCACCTGGTCGAGCCGGAGGAGGAAGTCCGCCACCTCCGCCACCATGTCGGGGTACCGCACGTCGCCGAGCAGCGACACCACGACGCTGTCGTAGAGGACGGCGCGGTCGATCGCCTCGCGAAAGACGCGGAAGTACTCGCGCGGCACGCGTGCGTTCTCGATCTTCGCGAGCCGGCGCTTGTTGGCGTGCGGGTAGAGGAAGTGGCTCGCCTCGATGTCGGCCGCCGTCGCCTCGCGTCCGAGGTCCTGCGTCTCGGCCGCGATGCCATAGAAGAGCGCGGTGCCGATCTTCGGCTCGATCGCGAGCTTCGACTCCCGCAGGTACTCGGTGAGGATCGTCGACGTCGCCCCGTACTGGTCGCGGAGGTCGAGGAACGGAACGCCGGGGTACGCGTCGTAGGCGGGATGATGGTCGATGACGGCGGTCGGGACGAGGGCTTCGGGGAGGGAGTTGTTCGGCCGGCCGGGCTGCGTGTCCACCAGGGCCACCTGGGTCTCGCCGCCGAAGTGGACCTCGCTCACCGGCACCAAGGTGATGTTGAGGTAGGTGAGCATGGCACGGTTCTCGGCGCGCCCCACGATGCCGCCGAGCGCGATGTGCGCTTCCTTCCGCAGCAGCTCGCCCACCAGGTACTTGAGCGCCGCGGCGCTCGCCAGCGCGTCGGGGTCGGGGTTGTCGTGCGGCAGGATGACGAGCGGCCCGGGACGATCGAGTACCTGGAGCAGGCTCGCCAGCGTTCCGCGATTGTTATTGTTGGGGCTATCGGTCGGCATGACGGTCGCGGCGCTCGAGTAAGCACGAAATTATGACACCGTTTCGTCGCCGCTGTCCACGCCGTCTTACGCGCTGCGGCACCGCGCGGCGCGCACCGCCGCGCCGGCCGCGCGGAGCCCGGCCAAGATCCCGTCTTCGTAATTGAATTCCGCGCTCTCGGCGAGCGGCACGAAGTCGTGCGGGTTGAGCAAGTCCTCCGCCGTGAGGTGCGAAACGAGGCGCCGGGCGAGCGCGAGCAGCTTGGCTTCTTGGTGCCCGATCATCTCGCCGAGGAGGCGCTCCACCTCGTCCCAGCTCACGCGCGCATGCTAGACCACCGCCGGCGGCGCGCAAGCCGGTGGCCTGTCCCTCGAGGCTCTGGTACGGTGGCGCGGATGGACGTCGCCGACCCCCGGCAGTTCTTCCTCGAGCGCTTCGGGCTCTCGGACCGGGCGCTCGAGCACGTGCTCGGCACCGCCCTCGAGCGGCGGGCGGATCATGCCGAGTGCTACTTCGAGTTCCGCGTGAATCAGACCGCCTCGCTGGAGGACGGCGTCGTCAAAAAGGCCACCCGGAACGTCAGCCAGGGGGTCGGCGTCCGCGTGCTCGCGGGGACGCGCACCGGCTACGCGTATTCCGACGAGGTCTCGCTCGAGCGGCTCGAGATCGCCGCGCGCACGGCGCGCTTCATCGCGGACGAGCGCGCCGGCGACCGCGGGCTGCCGGCCCCGAGCGGTCCGCGGGCGCCGCACGACCTCTACGCGCTCAGCGAGCCGCCCATCGAGACCCCGGTGCCCGACCAGGTGGCGCTCCTCGCGCGGCTCGACGCCGTGGCACGCGCCGCGGACCCGGCGATCACCAACGTGCTCGCGGGCCTCGGCACCGAGCACCGCGTCGTGCTGGTCGTCAACTCCGCGGGGGTGTTCGTCGGCGACGTGCGGCCGCTCGTCCACCTGACGGTCACCTGCATCGCCGAGCGCGGACAGAATCGGCAGCAGGGTACCTACGGCGGCGGCGGGCGGCTCCCGTTCTCCGCGCTCACCGACGGCCGCGCCGAGCGCTTCGCGCGTGAGGCGGCGCGCCAGGCGCTCACCAACCTCGAGGCAATCGCCGCGCCGGCGGGCACGATGACCGTCGTCCTCGGCCCGGGCTGGCCCGGCATCCTGCTCCACGAGGCGGTCGGCCACGGGCTCGAAGGCGACTTCAACCGCAAGCGCGTCTCGGCCTTCACCGACCGGATCGGCACGCGCGTCGCGTCGGAGCTGTGCACCGTGATCGACGACGGCACCATCCCCCTCCGGCGCGGCTCGCTCAACATCGACGACGAGGGCACACCCACGGGCCGCACCGTGCTGATCGAGAAGGGCATCCTGCGCGGCTACCTGCAGGACCGCCTGAACGCGTCGCTCATGGGCATGCCGCTCACCGGCAACGGCCGGCGCGAGAGCTACGCGCACGTGCCGATGCCGCGCATGACGAACACCTTCATGCTGGCCGGCGAGGACGCGCCCGAGGACATCATCCGCTCGGTCGACCGGGGCCTGTACGCCGTCTCCTTCGGGGGTGGGCAGGTGGACATCACGAGCGGCAAGTTCGTCTTCTCGGCGAGCGAGGCCTACGTCATCGAGGGCGGCAGGGTCGGACGGCCGGTGAAGGGCGCCACGCTCATCGGCAACGGCCCCGACGTGCTGCAGCGCATCTCGCGCGTGGGCGCCGACCTCCAGCTCGACGAGGGCATCGGCACCTGCGGCAAGGACGGCCAGTCGGTGCCGGTCGGCGTCGGGCTGCCGACCGTGCGGATCGACGGGCTGACGGTCGGCGGCACGCAGGCGTAGGAGTCCCGATGGACCTCCGCGACCTCGCCGGCGACCTCGTGGCGCGGGCGTGCGCCGCCGGCGCGCGGGCCGCGGACGTGCTCGTCGGTGAGAGCGAGGGGCTCTCGGTCACGGTGCGCCTGGGCGAGACCGAGAAGCTCAAGCGCGCTCGCCAGCGCCGCGCGGGGCTGCGCGTCCTCGTCGGCAACTCGACCGCCATCGTCTCGACCGCGGACCTCTCGCCGCCCGCGCTCGACGCGCTCGTGCGCGATGCCTGCGCGCTCGCCCGCGCCACGGCGCCCGACCCGCATGCCGGGCTCCCCGATCCCGTCGACCTCGCGCGCGAGCAGCCCGACCTCGACCTCTACGACCCGGCAATCGAAGGGCTGGAGCCCCCGGCGGCGCTCGCGCTCGCGCGAGAGGCGGAGGCCGCCGCGCTCGGTGTCGCTCCCGAGATCACCAACTCCGAGGGGGCGGAGTTCGGCGGCGAGGGAGGCCAGGTGGCCTACGCCTCGAGCCTCGGCTTCGCGGGCACCTACAGCGGCACGCACTGGGGTCTCAGCGTGTCGCCGGTTGCAACCCGTGACGGGACGATGCAGCGCGACTCCTGGTACACCGCGCACCGCAAGCTCGGGGCGCTCGACCCGCCCGCCGAGGTCGGCCGCGAGGCGGCGCGGCGCGCGGTGAGGCGGCTCGGTGCGCGCCGCGTACCGACCGGCGAGTACCCCGTCGTGTTCGACCCCCAGACGGCGGCGTCGCTGCTGCGCCACCTGGCGGGTGCGATTGCGGGTCCCGCCCTCTACCGGCGCGCGTCCTTCCTGCTCGGCCGGCTGGGCGAGCCGATCGCGTCGCCGCATGTGACCGTCGAGGACGACCCGTTGCGCCCCGCGGCGCCGGGCTCGCGGCCGTTCGACGCCGAGGGCGTGGCGTCGCGGCGCCTCGTGGTCGTCGAGGCGGGCGTGCTGCAGAGCTACCTGCTCGACGCCTACTCGGCGCGCCGGCTGGGCCTCCGTCCGACGGGGCATGCCGCCCGCAGCTTCGGTGACGCGCCGGGCGCGGCGCCGACGAACTTCTTCCTGGCGCCCGGGCCGCACCCACCCGAGGCGATCATCGGGTCGATCGAGGCCGGCCTCTACGTGACGGAGCTGATCGGCTTCGGGGTGAATGGCGTGACCGGGGACTACTCGCGCGGCGCGGCGGGCCTGTGGATCGAGCGGGGAGAGCTTGCGTATCCGGTCGAGGAGATCACCATCGCGGGCACTCTCCCCGCCATGTTCCGCGGCATCGAGATGGTGGGCAACGACCTCGTCTTCCGCAACGCGATTGCGGCTCCGACCCTCAAGATCGAGCGCATGACCGTCGCGGGAGCCTGACGGGCGGCCTCTACTCTTCTTCCTCCTCCTCCTCGTCGTCGTCGAAGTCCTCGTCGTCTTCCTCGTCCTCGAACTCGCCCTCCTCGTCGAAGTCCTCGTCCTCTTCCTTCTTCTTTTCCTCGTCCTCTTCGCGCGCGCGCAGCAGATCACGGAGGAACGACGGTGCAGTCAGCCGTTGTGCCATGCTGAACCCCTCCTCAAGATGGATGCGCGTTGCCTTGATCATATTTGACGCGTCCTGTCTACGTCCGTGAGCCTGCCCGCACGTGGGGCGGTCAGGCGCTCTCGACTTCGAAGCCGAGGGACTCGATCATGGCCACGGCGTCCTGGTGGGCCTGACCGGGCGTGGTGAGATAGCCGTCGACGAAGATCGAGTTGGCGGCCAGGAGCGCGAGCGGCTGTGCGTCTCCGAGCGAGCGCTCCCGGCCTCCCGCGGCGCGGATCTCGGCCCGGGGGTTGGTGAGCCGGAAGAGCGCGAGCGCGCGCAGGCAGTCGGCGGCGCCGAGCGCGGGGCGGCCGCCGAGGGGCGTGCCGGCGATCGGGTGGAGGAAGTTGACGGGCAGGGACTGGACGCCGAGCTCGCGCAGCGCCGCGGCGACGTCGACCAGGTCGTCGTGCGTCTCGCCCATGCCGACGATCACGCCCGAGCAGGCCGCAAGTCCGGCGCGCTTGGCGCGCTCGACCGTCGCGACACGGTCATCGTAGGTGTGCGTGCTGCAGATGGCGGGGTAGAAGCGCCGGCTCGTGTTGAGATTGTGGTTCACGAAGTCGACGCCGGCGGCGCGCAGCGCCTCGGCCTGGCCGTCGGCGAGGATGCCGAGCGAGACGCAGAGCTCGAGGGCAGGCAGCTCGGCACGGATGGCGCGGGCCGCACGCTCGAAGTGCACGAGGTCGGCGGCGCTCGGCCCGCGCGCGCTCACCACCATGCAGTAGCGCCCCGCGCCCCGCGCCACGGCCTGGCGTGCCGCCGCCACCAGCTCGGGAACGGGGCGCAGGCGGTAGCGGTCGATGTCGGCGGTCGACACCGCCGATTGCGAGCAGTAGCCACAGTCCTCCGGGCAGAGCCCGCTGCGCGCGTTCTTCAGCACGCAGAGCTTGACGCGCCGGCCGAAGTGGCGCGCGCGCACGGCGAACGCGGCCGACAGCACCGCCGGGAGGTCGCCGTCGGGGCTGCGCAGGACGGCGAGCGCCTCGGTCCGCTCGAGCGGTCGGTCGTCGAGCGCGCGCTCGGCCGCCGCCCGGTAGGGCCCGGCCTGCACGAGCGCCGCGCGCGGGTCGAGGGCTGGCATCGGCCCGCCCCTATCCCGCCCTCCGCTCCTTCGCAACCTCGGCGGCCAGCGCTTGACACGCCTCCGCGCCTCGGCGAGTATGCGTAAGCAGTACGCAAACTCGCAGGAGACCCCATGGACTCGCTCGCCGCCCCGACCGGTCCCGCTCTCGAGACGCTGCTCGCTCCCCTCGGCGACGTCACCTACACGGCCGACCGCTGCGCCGCGCTGGCGGACGTGATGGCCGAGATCCAGGCGCTCAAAGGCGAGCGCCATGCGGTGATCCTGGCCCACAACTACCAGCGGCCCGAGATCTTCGAGATCGCCGACTTCGTCGGGGACTCGCTCGAGCTGGCCCGCCGGGCGACGCGCGTGGAGGCCGAGACGATCGTCTTCTGCGGCGTGCACTTCATGGCCGAGACCGCCAAGATCCTGAACCCGACGCGGCGGGTCCTGCTGCCCGATCTGCGTGCCGGCTGCTCGCTCGCCGACAGCGTCACGGCCGAGGACCTCGCCGAGCGCAAGGCCCGGCTCCGGGCGATCTACCCGGACCTGGCCGTCGTCGGCTACGTCAACACCACCGCCGACGTGAAGGCCGAGTGCGACGCCTGCTGCACCTCGTCCAACGCCGTGCGGGTGGTCGAGGGCTTGCCGAGCGAGCACATCCTGTTCGTGCCCGATCAGAACCTCGCCGCGTACGTCCAGTCGCAGACGCGGAAGTCGATCATCGCGTGGGACGGGAACTGCTACGTCCACCATCAGATCACGCCCGAGCAGATCAGCGCGGTGAAGGCAGCGCTGCCCCATGTGCAGGTGCTCGCGCATCCCGAGTGCCGCCGGGACGTTCTCGCACTCGCCGACGCCGTGCTCAGCACGAGCGGCATGGTCCGCTATGCGCGCGAGAGCGAGGCACGCGAGTTCCTCGTCGTCACCGAGTGTGGGCTCTCGGATCGTCTGCTGCTGGAGGTACCGGGCAAGAAGTTCTACAAGAGCTGCAAGCTCTGCCACTACATGAAGATGATCACGCTCGAGGGAACGCGCGACGCGCTGCGGGATCTCGAGCCCGAGATCGTGCTCGCCGAGGACGTGCGGGTGCGGGCGGCGCGGGCGCTCGAGCGGATGTTCGAGCTCGGCGGATGACCGCGCTGCCGGCGTCGGCCGCCGCGCCGGTCGTCGCGGTCGATGTCGCGGTCTTCACGGTCCTCGACGGCGCGCTCCACGTGCTCCTCGTCAAGCTCCGCCACGGCCCCTTCGCGGGCCGCTGGGCTCTGCCCGGCGGGCGCGTCCGGGTGGACGAGTCGCTCGACGCCGCGGCCGGCCGTGAGCTCGCGGCCCAGACCGGCATCCGCGACATCTATCTCGAGCAGCTCTATACCTTCGGAAGCCCCGGGCGGGATCCCGCCGGACGCGTCGTGTCGGTGGCCTACGTGGCGCTCATCGCGCACGGCGGCCGCTTCCCGCCGCGGCCGGCGGGCGAGAAGTACGCGGCGGCTGCCTGGCGGCCGGTCCGCGGGCTGCCGCCGCTCGCCTACGACCATGCCGCCGTCGTCGCCACGGCGGCCGGCCGGCTGCGCGCCAAGCTCGAGTACACCAACCTGGTCTACACGCTCCTGCCGCGCCAGTTCACGCTGGGCGAGCTGCAGGAGATGTACGAGACGATCCTCGGGAAGGCGCTGGACCGCCGGAACTTCCGGAAGAGGATCCTCGCGCTCCGACTCCTGCGTCCCGTGGGCCGCGTCCGGCGGGGGCCGCACCGCCCGGCGGCGCTGTATGCGTTTCGCCACCGGCGGCCGATGATTCTATGATTCCATGCGCTCGCGGTGCCACGCTCGTTGCTCTCGTTGCACTGCCCGTGGCGGCGCGCGCGGCGGCGCCGACCTTCAGCGTCGACTACGTGGTCACCATCGGCCGCGGGGACCCGGGGCACGCGCACGTGCGCTGGCTGCTGGCGGGCATCGACGAGATCGAGGCCATCCGGCTCGTCTTCCGCGACGAGCGCACGACCCGGGTGACCGGTACGGGCACGCTCGTCTGGCACGACCGCACGCTCCTCTGGACGCCCGGGGGGCCGTACGCACACCTCGCCTACACGGTGGCCATCGATCACCGCCGGCCGCCCGGCACGCACTTCGACAGCCACGCCGAGCGCGACTGGGTCGCGACGCGCGCGCTGCACCTCTTTCCGGAGATCAACGTCCGCTTCCGCCCCGGCACCGTGCGGGCGAAGTCGCGAGCGCGGCTCGTCTTCCGGCTGCCGCGGGGCTGGCGCGTTGCCGCGGCGGCGCGCCGGCTCGCGGACGACACCTTCGCGGTCGAAGAGCCGGCGAAGCGGTTCGACCGCCCGCGCGGCTGGTTCGCGCTCGGCCGTATCGCCCGACACAGCCGGCTGATCGCCGGCCTGCCGGTGACCGTCGCCGTCGCGCCGGGCTCCGCCCTCGACGCGCGGCGCCTGCTCCGTCTGTACGCGCGCACCCTCCCCCTTCTCGCGTCCGTCCTCGGTCCGCCGCCGCCGCGCCTCCTCGTGGTGAGCGCACCCGATCCGATGTGGCACGGGGGCCTTTCGGGCGAGGATTCCTTCTTCGTGAACGGCCACATCCCGCTCCGCTCCGCGGACAAGACGAGCACCTACCTGCACGAGCTCTTCCACGTCTGGCAGCCCTTTCGCCCGAAGGCCGACGGACGCTGGATCTCCGAAGGGCTCGCGGAGTATTACTCGCTCGCGCTCCAGCATCGTGCGGGGCGGCTCTCCGACCGGAGCTTCGCGCGCGGCATCCGCCTGTTCGCCCGCTACGGCCGCTGGGGCGTCGACCTCTCGCGCACCCGGCACCCGGCCGCGCTCAACAACAGCGCCCCGCTCGTCATGTATTGGATCGATCGGGAGATCCGGCGCGTGACGGATGGGCATCGGACGCTCGACGACGCCGTGCGTACGCTCGCCGACGAGCGGGCGCGGCTCTCGACGGCAAGCTTTCTGCGCGCCGTCAATCGGACGGCCAACCGCGATTTCACGCCGCTTTTCCGTCGCCACGTCTACCGCGGCGAACGGCCGCCGGTGGCCGAGATACCTGCCGGGAATTGACCGCCTGGCGCGGCGCGCGCACAATAGGCAGCCGCATGCGCTCCTCGCGTTTGATCGTCGTGTCCAATCGTGCGCCGCTCGAGATGGTGCGCGGCCCGCAGGGCGTGCGCGCGCTGCGCACGGTGGGCGGTCTCGCCGCCGCCCTCGACGACGCGCTGCGCGTCCACGGCGGGACCTGGATCGCCTGGGTCGGGCAGCACGCGCACGACGAGCTCCGTCCCGAGACGACGGGGCTCGCCTACCCGATCCGCGCGGTCCGCCTGAAGGAGCGCGAGGTCAGCCACTACTACGCGGGATTCTCGAACCAGGTGCTGTGGCCGCTGTGCCACATGTTCCCGAGCCGCTGCCGCATCCAGCAGAGCTACTGGACCGCCTACCGGGCGGCCAACGAGCGCTTCGCGGCGGTCGTGCAGGCCAGCGTGACGCCCGGCGACCTCGTCTGGATCCACGACTTCCACCTCTGCCTCGTGCCCGGGCTCCTGCGCGCCGCCGGCGTCCGCGCCCGGCTCGGCGTCTTCTGGCACATCCCGTTCCCGCCGCCGACGGTCTTCGGCATCCTGCGCTGGCGCGAGGAGCTGCTCGGCGGCCTGCTCGGAGCCGACCTGCTCGGCTTCCAGACCGACGCGGACGTCCGCAACTTCCTCGCCAGTGTGCGCCAGTACCTCGACGTGCCCGTGGTCGACGACCCGCCCACCGTCCGCCTGCCGGGCCGGGACGTGCGGGTGGCGGCGCTGCCCATCGGCATCGACTACGAGCGCTTCCGGGCCGAGGCCACCGAGCCGGCGAGCCGCGAGCGCGCCGCGCGTCTCAGGCACAACCTCGGCAGCGAGGTGGTCCTGCTCGGGGTCGACCGCCTCGACTACACGAAGGGAATCGTCGAGCGGCTGCGCGGCTTCGAGCGCTTCCTCGAGCGGCAGCCCCAGTGGCGCCACCGCGTCTGTCTCGTGCAGGTGACCGTGCCGTCGCGTGATCGGGTGCCGGAGTACCGGGAGCTCAAGCGTGCGGTCGACGAGTCCGTCGGCCGCATCGCCGGTCGCTTCACCTACGAAGGCCGCTCCCCGCTGCGCTATCTCTACACGGCGCTGCCGCGCGAGCAGCTCGTCGCCTACTACGCCGCCGCCGACGTGGCGCTGGTGACGCCGCTGCGCGACGGCATGAACCTGGTGGCCAAGGAGTACGTCGCCTGCCGGGGGGGGTCACCGGGCGTCCTGGTGCTCTCCGAGTTCGCGGGGGCGGCGAACGAGCTCCGTGAGGCGGTGTTGGTGAACCCCTACGATCCCGAGGCGATCCGGCGACGGATCGAGATCGCCGTTTCGATGTCCCCGGAGGACCGGGCCCGGCGCATGCGCGCGCTCGACCGCCGCGTCGCGTCCGGCACGATCCAGTGGTGGACCGGCGCGTTCCTCCAGCTCCTCCAGAGCTCCCCGACCACCATGGCGATGACCGCCTGACCTCGACCCTCCCGTGCCGACCGTCGCTCGCGAACCCTTCCGCTTCTGGACCCGGCTGACGCTCACCAAGCTCACCGGCCGCCGAGCGGCCGACCTCGCCGAGCTGGTCGAGCAACTGCGCACGGTGCCGCCCTCGGTCGTCTTCCACCACACGCATCACTTCCTCGTGCAGCATCAGCACCTGTCGCCCGAGCCGCCCAACGACTTCGCCTTCTGGGTGACGAACGTGATCCAGGAGGATCAGCTCGGCGAGCGCCTGGCGGCGATCGACACGGTCCAGTTCGCGCACCTCCGCGAGCTGCGCGACCGCATCGTCGAGGTGATCGACGCCTACCTCGAGCAGCGCAAGGAGCTGCGCGCGGCGCCGGCCGGCGAGGAGTTCCACTTCATGGATGCCGTGTCGTTCACGCTCCCCACGCGCTATCAGGCGTGGACGCTCGCCGAGTTTGCCGAGGCGCTCCGGCACGTCGGCAGCGCCACGATCGCCTATCATCTCTTCGAAGCCCGCCTGCGGGTCGGCTCGGACGACAACGACTTCTCGCGCTGGCTCGAGCAGGAGCTCGGCGAGCGGGAGCTCGCCCCGGCGATCCGCAAGCTCGACCCCTACACGCACACGACCGACGGCCTCCGGCAGCGCCTGATCGGCCTGATCGAGCAGCGCATCCGGGCGGAGACGCGCCGATGACCGGCGGCCTCGACGCCTACGCGCCGTTCGTCGGCAGCGGGACGATCGAGGAGCTCAGGCTCCTCGGCGAGCAGCTCCGCGGCCGGCGCGTGCAGAACATCAACTCGACCGCGGTCGGGGGCGGGGTCGCCGAGATCCTGAACCGGCTGATCCCGCTGCTCCGTGAGGTGGGCATCGACGCGCGCTGGGACGTCATGCGCGGCGGGGACGAGTTCTTCGCCGTCACCAAGGCGATCCACAACGGCCTCCACGGCAAGCCCGTATCCCTCGGCGAGCACGACGTCGAGATCTTCCGCCAGACCACGGAGCAGAATCTTCGCACGCTCGATCTCTCGGACGACATCGTGTTCATCCACGACCCGCAGCCGGCGGGATTCATCCAGCGGCGCGCGCCCGGCTCCCGCTGGATCTGGCGTTGCCACATCGACCTGTCCTCGCCGTGGCCCGCGGTGTGGGACTTCGTGCGCGCGTGGGTCGAGCGGTACGACGTGGCGGTCTTCTCGGCGCCGCAGTTCTCGCGCACGCTGCCCATCGATCAGGTGCTCATCTCGCCGTCGATCGACCCGCTCGCCGACAAGAACCGAGAGCTCGACCCGCACACGATCGAGTCGGTGGTGGCGGGCCTCGGCATCGACCCGTCGCGCCCCCTGGTCACGCAGGTCTCACGCTTCGACCGGCTGAAGGACCCGGTCGGGGTGATCGAGGCCTTCCAGCTCGCTCGCAAGTACAACGACGCGCAGCTCCTGCTCGTCGGCGGCTCGGCCACCGACGACCCCGAAGGCCGCGAAGTGCTCGCCGAGTGCCGCGAGCGCGCCGCGGGCGATCCCGACGTCCACGTCGTGGAGCTGCCGCCGACCGCCAACATCGAGATCAACGCGATCCAGCGGGCGTCGACGGTGATCCTCCAAAAGTCGCTGCGCGAAGGGTTCGGGCTGACCGTCTCCGAAGCGCTGTGGAAGGGGAAGCCGGTGATCGCCGGCGCCGTCGGCGGCATCCCGCTCCAGATCACGCACAAGTACTCGGGCATCCTGACCCACACCGTCGAGGGGACGGCCTACTGGATCAAGCAGCTGCTCAACGCCCCCGACTTCGCACGCCGCCTCGGCGAGAACGGCCGCGAGCACGTGCGCCAGAACTTCCTGCTCACGCGCCACCTGCGCGACTACATGCTGCTCTTCCTCTACCTCGACCACCTGGGCGAGAGCCTGATCTCGCTCGAGCCGGACGGCCGCCGGTAGTCGCCGTCAGGCCGCCGTCCGCGAATCCTCCTCCCGCTCCTCCCGGCGCGCACAGATGCGCAGGATGCGGATGCGCGAGAGCCCGAAGTGCGCGGCCAGCGCGCGGTGTGTCCAGCCGGCCTGGCGGAGGCTGCGGATCTCCTCGTCGCGCTCCGCCTTCAGGCGGCTCGCCAGGCCGCAGGAGAGGATCGAGACTTTCGAGACGCTGATGCCGAAGGTCTCCGCCACGACGCGGAGGGGTTGACCGGATCGGATCATCTTCACGATGTCGTCCTCGGCGGGCCGATCGCGCCTTGCCCGCCGGACCGCGGTCGGCTGCCCGCCGGCGAAGGGAATGACGGGCGCATTGCGCAGCAGCCGCTCGCGCAACGAACCCGCATCGAGGCCGATGCCGTCGCAGAGGTTATCGAACGAGAACGGCCAGCGCGCGTCGCCTGCGGCGACCCACTCGCGGGCCTCGGCGGCCAGCTGCGGCCGCTCGCGGGTCGGCCCGATCTCACCGGCCAGGCAGCGGATGGCGTCCTCGAGCACCGCGAGCATCAGCTCGCGCTCGCCGCAGGCGGGACCATTGCGATGGGTGGACGCGTCGGGGGGGGCTTGTCGCAGTTCTCGTATCATCGGCGGACCGTGCTCCTTTCCTCGTCGTACTCTGCCGAGGTGAGTTCTCAGCCGGCAGGTTGGGGGGGGCCGGCGGTAAATATACGGGAGCTTTTGCGACAAAACCCGGGACATGAAAAGGACCTTGGTCCGAAATCGCCGACTTTATCTGGAAAGCGGGAGCGCAATTCGGTGCACAACCGCCCCACGCCGCGCAGCGTCGAAGGTCCGGCGTGTGAGGATTCGCGGCTCTGCGCGCGGAAGAGCCCCATGCAGACAGGCGACGCGGGCTGGCGTAGGATCGACGTCGGCCGTGGAATCGGTTCTGATTTCCAGTCCTTGGCGCGACGTGGTCGCGCCGCTCGCCGGCGATCGATCGCTGCGCGGTCTCGCGGCGATGAAGCGGCTGCGCACCGATCAGCGCGAAGCGCTGCACGCGCGGCTCAGCGTCCGCGAGTACCGCCGCGGCGAGACCGTCTATCGCCCTGGCGGTCATGCCCGCAGCCTGTATGTCGTGCTGGCGGGTGTCGCGCGTCTCTCGATCCCCGCGCCGAACGGTCGCAGCGTGCTGATCCATCTCCTGCCTGCGGGCGAGATCTTCGGGCACACGGCGCTGGTCGAGGGCGGCGCGCCGCACATCTTCGAGGCGGCGGCGTACACCGACCTCCGGCTCGGCCGCGTGGCGAGCGATGATTTCTTCGAAGTCATGGCCGGCGGGCGCGCGCCCGAGGTGCGCGTGCTGGTCTCGATGCTCACCGAGCGCTGGATCAGCCTCGTCCAGCGTCTGGCGCGTTTCCTCGCCCAGGATCTCCAGGCGCGCGTCGCGGCGTCTCTCATCGAAGTCGTGCGCGGCTTCGGCGTGGAGGACACCCGCGGCCACATGCTGTCGCTCCGCATCACGCAGGACACGATCGCCGACCTCTCGGCGGGCAGCGTCCGCAAGGTGAACGCCGTGCTCCGTCGTTTCGAGCGCGACGGGCTCGTCCGCAAGGAGCACGGACGGATCGTGCTGCCGGACGTCGGCGCGCTCGAAGCGCTCGCGCTCGGGGGCTGACGCCGCCGCGCCGCTCGCTTGCCCGTCCTACCGACGTCAGGTAGAGAAGAGCGCGCCCGAGCCATGGCCACCGCTTCCCGCATGCGGCCGCCGGCAGGCAGCAGGCCGCGCGCCGCCAGCCCGAACCTGACCGCGTTGCTCGTGCTCGACGCGCTCCGCACGTGGGTCCTCCCGGCGGCCGCGAGTGCCGTCATCGTCGCCGCCGCGGCGCTCTCGGCGGCGGGGCTGGTGTCGGGCGCCGGGGCGCTGGCGTGGGCGATCGTCGCGGCGCTCGTGCTGTTGCTCTACATCGGCGAGCGCCCGCTGCTCGCGCCCGACGCGCCCCGCCGCGACCAGGCCCTGGGGGCGGTCCTCGGTGTCGTCTGGCTCGCCACCTGCTACCTCCCCTTCTATACACGCATCTTCCCCGGCGCGCCGCTGATCGATGCGGTGGAGGTCCAGGCGAACGGCAGCGGACTCCCGGTGCGCATCCCGGCCGCCGGGCACCGCGCGATCGACCTCGTGCTCGAGGGCAAGCTGCCGCCGAATCCCACCGGCGGCGCCCAGCCGCCCGTGCACTATCGGCTCACGCTCGAGGGCCAGGGCGTCCGGCGGGTCGTCGAGGGGCAGTTCGAGGACACCCTCAAGACGCAGCGGCTCGGCCGTCGCGGGACCACGGTGGTACACCAATCACACAGCTCCGAGCTGCGGGTGCTCGGGAATCCGGGCGGCCAGGACCTCGCCGTCACGCAGCTCACCCTCGAGCCGCCGAGCGCGCCGGCCGTCACGCTCTCCGCCTTCGCGCACCCGCTGCCCGGCCCCGTGATCCTCGGGCTCTGCGCCGCGGCGTTGCTGGCTGCCGTCGTCGCCTTCGACCGGTTCGGCGCCGTTGCGGAAACCGACGGCGCGCTGACGCTCGCCACGGCCGCGGTGGTCGGCGCGGCGGTCATCTTCTGGACGAGCAACGCCGTCCATCCCGACTTCCGTACCCTCGTTGGCTCGGCGATCTTCGGGGGCCCGGTGGGGTTCGCGGCCGGCGCCCTCCTGTGGTGGGTCGCCAAGAAGCTCATTGCCCGGCCGGCGCGCTGAGGCGGGCGGCCGACGCCGCCGGCTCTTCATCCTGGCGACGATGGGGGTCGGGCTCGGCCTTCTCGTCCTGCTCGTGCTGCTCTCCGACGGCCGGGAACTCCTGCGCACCGCGGCGAACATCGAGCCCGCGCTGCTGGCGCTGCCGGTCGCGTTGACGGTCCTGTCCTACGCCGCCATGTCGCGCTCCTACCAGGGGATCGCCGAGGCGGCCGGCTGCCGCCTCGGCTTCGGCGAGTGGCTGCGCATCACCTTCGTGTCGAACACGGTCAACTACCTGGTGACCAGCGGGGGGCTCTCGGGCTTCGCGGTGCGGATGTACCTCCTCTCGCAGCGCGGCATTCCCTCGGGACGCGCCGTGCTCATCTCGCTCGTGCAGACGTTCCTCACCAACTTCACGCTGCTGTTCTTCATCGCGATCGGGTTCGCCACCCTCGTCCTGCGCCACCACCTCGAGCCGGCGGCGCTCGGCGCGGCCAGCACCGGCGTGGCCGTGTTCGCCGGCCTGCTCGCCTACGGGATCCTGCTCGTCTACCATCGGCGGCTCCGCCGCCGCACGCTGCTCTTCCTGGCCGACGCGGCGCATCGCGTCCTGCGCCGGCTGGTGCCGCGCTGGACGCCGCGCCGCGTGGGGCTCTGGCGCTTCCAGCACAACCTGAACGAGGGGCTCGAGTTTCTCTTCTCGCGCAAGGACCGGATGCTCGGCCCGGCGGCCTGGATCACGCTCGACTGGGCGCTCACCATCACGATCCTGTGGAGCGCGTTCCGTTCCGTGCACTACCCGATCGCCCCCGGGCTGGTGGTGATCGGCTTCGGCGTCGGCATCCTCTTCTCGCTCGTGTCCCTCGTGCCCGGCGGGCTCGGGGTCATGGAGGGCTCGATGACCGCCGTGTTCGTGAGCCTCTCGGTGCCGCTCGAGCCCGCCGTGGTCGCCGTGCTCATCTTCCGCCTCGCGTACTACGTGATACCGTTGCTGGTGAGCGTCGTGCTCTTCCACGGTGTGATGCTGCAGGCCGCTCGCGGCGTCGCCAGCTCGGCGCGCCCGATCTCCTCGCGCGTTTGACAGGCCCTGACCCCGCCGATACTGGTCTGAACTCATGATCGGCGCGGAAGCGGCGCGCGCACCGGCGTCCACCCAGCGAGGGGCGCTCGCGTTTCCCGGCGTGCAGGCGCTGCTCGAGGGCCTTGGCGAGATGGCCCTGCTCAGCCGCGACGCGCTTCGCCAGCTGCTCGCGCGGCCGCCGGAATGGCGCCTCGTCGTCGATCAGCTGGAGCAGATCGGCTGGCGGTCGCTGTCGATCGTGAACCTGACGGCGCTCTTCACGGGGATGGTGCTCGCGCTCCAGCTCGGGAACTACCTGGCCCGCTTCGGAGCGAAGATGTTCGTCTCGCGCATCGTCGGGATGTCGCTGGTCCGGGAGATGGGGCCCGTCCTCACTGCCTTGATGATCGGCGGCCGGGTGGGGGCGGGGATCACGGCGGAGCTCGGCTCGATGGCCGTCACCGAGCAGATCGACGCGGTCCGCGCCCTCGGAGCGAGCCCGATCCGCAATCTCGTCCTGCCCCGCATGCTCGCGATCGTCGTGATGCTGCCGGTCCTCACCGTCATCGGCGACCTCGTCGGCGTGCTCGGCGGCCTCTTCATCAGCGTGACCGAGCTGCGCGTCGGAGCCGACTTCTACCTGAACTCGCTCATTCAGGTGCTGCTCCTCGGCGACGTGGCCTCGGGCATCGGCAAGTCGTTCTTCTTCGCGTACTTCATCGGCATCATCGCGTGCCGCAACGGGCTCGGCACCACGGGGGGCGCCGACGGCGTCGGCCGCGCCACCACGGCGACGGTGGTCGCCGCCTCGATCACCGTGCTGGTCTCCGATTTCTTCCTGACCAAGCTCTTCCTGCTCACGTGACCGCCGCGCGCTACATCCGCTGCGCCGGGCTCGAGAAGACCTTCGGCGGCAAGCCCGTGCTGCGGGGACTCTCCCTCGACGTGCTCGCCGGGGAGACGCTCGTCATCCTCGGCGGCAGCGGCTCGGGCAAGAGCGTGCTGCTCAAGCACATGAACGCGCTGCTCAGGCCGGACGCCGGCAGGGTCGAAGTCGACGGCCAGGCGCTCGGGCCGCTCGGCGAGGACGAGCTCCGGTCCGTGCGGCGCAAGGTGGGCATGCTGTTCCAGCAGGGCGCGCTCTTCGACTCGCTCACCGTCGGCGAGAACGTCGCGTATCCGTTGCGCGAGCACCGGCTGCTGCCGCGCGCCGCGATCCCGGGCCGGGTGCGGGAGGCGCTCGCCATGGTCGACCTGGAAGGCATCGAGCCCCTCATGCCGGCCGAGCTCTCGGGCGGCATGCGCAAGCGGGCCGCCCTCGCCCGCGCGCTCGTCCTCGAGCCTCGGGTCCTTCTCTACGACGAGCCGACGACGGGCCTCGACCCGGTGGTCGGCGCCAAGATCAACCATCTGATCCGCGACCTGCAGCGCCGGCTCGGCCTCACCTCCGTGGTGGTGACGCACGACCTCGCGAGCGCCTTCTTCGTCGCCGACCGCATCGCGTTCCTGCACGAGGGCACGATCCGCTTCATCGGCACGCCCGAGGAGGCGCGCGCCGCGCGGGACCCCCGGCTGCACGAGTTCCTGACCGCCGCATGAAGGCGCGCGCGCGATGAGCATGTCGAGGCCGGGCGCCCAGACCGCCAGAGTCGGGTTCCTCGTCTTCGTGGCGCTCGCCATCCTGGTCGCGACGATCATGTCGCTCGGGGGCGAGCAGAAGTTCTGGGAGCGCAAGGTGCAGTACGAGGTGCACTTCGCGCGCACGAACGGCCTCCAGGTCGGCGCGCCCGTCAGCCTCACGGGCGTGACGATCGGCTCGGTCGCCGAGATGCGCTTCCCGCCCGATCCGACGGCGAGCTACATCCAGGTGCTCGTCAACGTGCTCGGGGACGCGACGCCGCGCATCCACGAGAACAGCGTCGCGACCATCCGCACCTTCGGCCTCCTCGGTGACCGCTACGTCGAGCTCTCCGCCGGCTCGCCCGACTCACCACCGCTGCCGGCGGGCGGGCTGATCTCGTCCATCGACCCCGTCGACTACGAGGCGGTGCTCGGACAGAGCGGCGACATCGTGACCAACGTCGTCGAGGTGACCGCCTCGCTGAAGGTGGTGCTCCAGGCGATCGAGCGCGGCGAGGGGCTCCTCGGCGCGATGGTACGCAACCGCGAGCTCGGCGAGTCGACGCTCGTCGATCTGCAGCGCACGATGGCGAACGTGCAGGACACGACCCGCTCGCTCGAGGACATCCTCCAGCGCCTGAACCGCGGCGAGGGCATCCTCGGGCGCCTCACGCGCAACACGCGCGAGGTGGACGAGCTCTTCACGCGCGTCAACCATGCCGCCAAGTCGCTCGACGAGCTGAGCGACCGGCTGAATCGCGGTCGCGGCACCGTCGGCAAGCTGGTCGAGGACGAGGCCTACGCCGCTCGCGTCCTCGGCAACGTCGACGCGGCGCTCCGGGATCTCAAGAACGTCGCGGAGAAGCTCGACCGCGGCGAGGGGACCCTCGGCAAGCTGGTGAACGATCCCTCCCTCTACCACGAAGCGAAGGCGCTGGTCGGTGGCGCGCGCCGGAGCTGGCTGCTGGGCGTCTACAAGGGGTTCTCGGGCCTCTGGCCGTTCGGCGGTGGCGGGGCCGAAGCGCCACCGGCCCAGGCGCTCGGGAAGCCACCCGAGCGGTGAGAGCGTGCCGGTCGCTTGCGTTTCGCTTCTTGCCGCGTACGATTCCGGCGCTCATGACGGTCTCGTGCCCGCGCTGCGGCACCCGGTACCGGCTGCCGCCGCGGTCGAAACTCGGAACCAATCCGACCTACCGCTGCGTGCGGTGCCGACAGGTCTTTGCGGCCGACGCGGCGGCGGAGGCGCCCGCGCTCGGAAGCGACGCGGTGCCCGGGGACGATGACGACACCTTCACGTTCGACGTCGCGCCGCAACGGGACGACGCGCCCGAGCCGGACGACACGCCGGTTCCGACGTCCCGCGCGGCGGACGGACCGCCTCCGCCCGTGAAGAGCCCGGCCCGCTTCGCCGTCCGGACCGTGATCGGCGTCACGCTGCTCTACGCCCTCCTCTCCATCTACCTCCACACCCACCCCGACGCCGTGCGCGGCGTCCTCGGCCGCCTGCCGATGATCGGCACGTCGCTCGCAGCAAAGCGGCTCGACCCCGCGAGCATCCAGCTCGCGAACGTGCACGGCGAGTACCAGCGCGTGAAGGGCGACCAGCTGGTCTTCGTCATCTCGGGCACCGCCATCAACAACGCGCCCGTGGCCGTGCGCGGCATCCAGATCGAGGGCCGGATCATCGGCGGGGAGGAGCAGCGCCAGGTCGTCTTCTGCGGCGCCGCGCCGCGCGACGTCCGGGATCTCTCCGTACGGGAGATCGCGCTGCTGCAAACGCTCGAGCCGCCCAAGGACTGGACGGTGGCGCCGGGCGAGCAGACGACCTTCCTCGTCGTCTTCGTCGGCCCGCCGGTCGGCCTGCGCGAGTTCGCAGCCGAAGTGGTGGCGGTGCAGGGCCAGCCGAGGCGCCGCGCCCAGCAAACCTGACGCCAGCGACAAGCTGGCACGAGAAGCGGAGCGCCGCTACGGCTTCGCCTTGACGTCGGGCTCGGGCTTCTCGGGTGTGACGTCGATTTCGGGTGGCTCGCGGAGCCCCTTCTTGAAGGCCTGGACGCCCTTGCCGAGACTGCCCATCACCTCGGGCAGCCGTCCCGCCCCGAACACCACCAAGACGATCACCAGTATGACGAGCAGCTCACCGATGCCCATTCCAAACATGACACAGCGATCATAGGGGAGCGGCCCGGTCGGGGCAAGCCGCCGAACGCCGTTTGCGCCAGCGGGGGCGCCTTCCTATACTCCCGGCCCCTGATGCCGCGCACGTACCGCGAGGCGTACGAGCGCCTGCTGCCACTCGTCGAGAAGCCCGGCCGCTACCTCGGCAACGAGCGCGGCGCGGTGCGCCGGGACCCGTCTCGGGTGCGGCTCCGCTTCGCGCTCGCCTTCCCCGAGGTCTACGAGATCGCCCAGTCCCACCTCGGCCTGCAGATCCTCTACGACATCCTCAACCGCCGGCCGGACGTCGCCGCCGAGCGTGCCTACGCGCCCTGGCCGGACATGGAGGCGGTACTGCGCGCGCGCGGGCTGCCGCTCGTGTCGCTCGAGAGCCACACGGCGCTCGTCGACTTCGACGTCGTCGGCGTGAGCCTACAGTACGAGCTCACCTACACGAACCTCCTCACCATGCTCGAGCTCGGGCGCATCCCGCTGCGCGCCGCCGAGCGCGGCCCCGAACATCCGGTGGTGATCGCCGGCGGCCCGTGTGCCTTCAACCCCGAGCCGCTGGCCCCCTTCCTGGACGGCGTGCTGCTCGGCGACGGCGAGGAGGCGGTCGGCGACATCTGCGACGCGGTGCTCGCCCACCGCCGCGACCGCCCGGCGCTCCTGCGCGCGCTCGCCGGCATCCCCGGCTTGTACGTGCCCGCCTTCTTCGCGCCGCGCTACCACCCCGACGGCACGATCGCCGAGGTCGTCCCCCTCGATCCCGCTCGCCCGCGGGTCCGCAAGCGAGTGCTCGTCGACCTCGACCGGTTCGCGCCCCCCGCGAATCCGGTCGTGCCGAACCTGGGCGTCGTGCACGACCGCGCGAGCATCGAGGTGATGCGCGGCTGCGTGAAGGGCTGCCGCTTCTGCCAGGCCGGGTACGTCTACCGCCCGCTGCGCGAGCGAAACCCCGAGCGGGTCGTCGAGGAGACCACCCGGCTCCTGGCGCGCACGGGCTACGAGGAGGTGTCGCTGCTCTCGCTCTCCACCGGCGATTACAGCGGCGTGAATCCCGTGCTCAAGGAGCTGATGGACCGGCTCGCGCCCGAGCGCGTCGCGGTCTCGCTGCCCTCGACGCGCGTCGACGCGCTGTCGCCGCGTATCCTCGAGCAGATCCGGCGCGTCCGGAAGACGGGCTTCACCCTCGCCCCCGAGGCCGGGACGCAGCGGCTGCGCGACGTGATCCAGAAGGAGTACCGGGAGGAGGAGCTGCTCGAGGCCGCGCGGCTGTTCGCAGACCTCGGGTGGCGGACGCTGAAGCTCTACTTCATGATCGGGCTGCCGAGCGAGACCGAGGAGGACGTCGTCGGCATCGCGGAGCTCGCCGCGCGGGTGGCCGCCGCGGCGCGCGGGCGGCTGGCGGTCACGGCGAGCGTGTCGACCTTCTGCCCGAAGCCGCACACGCCCTTCCAGTGGGCGGGGCAGCTCTCTCTCGAAGAGACGCGCGCGCGCCACGCACTCCTCAGGCGCGAGCTCGGGCGGCGGCGGATCGCCTTCCGCTGGCACGACGCCGAGCTGTCGTTCCTCGAAGGCGTCTTCTCGCGCGGCGATCGGCGCCTGGCCGACGTGCTCGAGACGGCCCAGCGGCGCGGCGCGCGGTTCGACGGCTGGTCCGACCGCTGTCGGATGGACGTCTGGCGCGCGGCGCTGGCCGCGCACGGGATCGATCCGGCCGTCTACCTCCGCCGCCGGCCGCTCGGCGAGACGCTGCCCTGGGACCACCTCGACGCGGGGCTCGCCAAGCGCTTCCTCCTCCAGGATCTCGCCCGCGCGGTGCGCGGCGTCCTCACCCCCGACTGCTCGATCGAGCGCTGCACCTACTGCGGCGCCTGCGACTTCGAGGCCGTGCGCAACGTCGACTACCATCCGGAAGGTGCCAAGGGGGGCGAGCACCGCGGGCGGGGTATCTCGCGCTGGGCCGAGCTGGCGGTCCCCTCGGACGCGAGCGACGCGCTCCCCGCGTGGGAAACCCGCATGTGGCGACGGATCCGGGCGCGCGCGGCCGAGCGGCGGCCCGCCGCAAGCCTGCGGGGCGGGGTCGACGCCGCTCCCCTGCCGGCGGCGCTGGCCGCCAACGAGGCCGTGGCCGAGGCCCCGCGCCCGGGCGAGGGCAACGCGGAGGAGTGGCTCGGCGCCGTCCCCTCCTCGCTCGCGCCCGGGGCCACCGGGCCGCCCGCCGTCCAGCGGATCCGCCTCCGCTATCGCAAGGTCGGGCCGGCCCGCTTCATCGGCACGCGGGAGCTGGGCACGACTTTCCTGCGCGCCGCCCGCCGAGGCCGGCTGCCGGTGGCGTTCTCCCAGGGTCATCATCCGTTGCCGCGATTCTCCTTCGGGCCCGCCCTGCCCCTCGGCGTCTCGAGCGACGACGAGTACGTGGACCTCGAGCTGACCGCGCCGCTCGACGCCGAGGAGGTCGCCGCCCGGCTGGCCGCCGAGCTGCCCGACGGGCTCGAGCCGGTGGCGGCGGCGGAGGTTCCCCGTTCGGCGCCGAGCATCGAGTCGGAGATCGAGTCGGTCACGTACACCGTCGATCTCGCCGCGCTCGATGCGCCCCCGCCGCCCGCCGCGGTGGCGGCAGCCGTCGCCCGGTTCACGACCGCGCCGAGCGTTCCGGTCGCGAAACGCGGCAAGTCGGGGGAGCGGACCGTCGACGCCCGCCGCTTCGTCCGCGCCCTCGAGCTCGCCGGTCCCGACCGGCTCGTCGTCGAGCTCGGCGTCGGGCGGGAGGGGACGCTCAAGGCCGGCACGCTCGTCGGGGAGCTGCTCGGCCTCGCCGCCGACGTCTCGCCGGCGCTCCGCGTCCACAAGGTCGCCACCCGCTTCCGCGCCGCGGCCGAGCCAGCCGCGGCGGCCTCCGCCTAGCGGCCACGCCGGTGGCGAAGCACATCCTGATCAACGTGGTCCCCTGGGAAGCCCGGGCGGCGCTCCTCGAGGACACGACCTTGGTCGAGCTGCACATCGAGCGCGGCCGCGAGCCCGGCATCGCCGGCAACATCTACAAGGGCAAGGTGGTGCGCGTGCTGCCCGGGATGCAGGCAGCCTTCGTCGACATCGGCCTCGAGAAGGCCGCATTCCTGCACGCTTCGGACATCCCCGGGGAGGAGGAGCTGCCGCCCACCCTCGCGCAGGAGGGGGAGGTCGAAGCGGCCGAGGTGGCGCCGCCGGCGCCGCGTGAGGTCCGTCCCATCGAGGAACGGGTCCAGAAGGGGCAGGAGATCCTCGTCCAGGTGGCCAAGGAGCCGATGGGCACGAAGGGCGCCCGGGTCACGTCGCACATCTCGCTTCCCGGCCGTTACCTCGTCTACATGCCGGACACCCGGCACATCGGCATCTCGCGTCGCATCGAGGACGCGGCCGAGCGCGACCGTCTGCGCGTCATCGTCGAGGCCGAACGTCCGCCCGAAGGTGGGTTCATCGTCCGCACCGCGTGCGAGGGGGTGACCAAGCGGGAGATCCACGACGACGTCCGCTTCCTCAGCCGCCTCTGGGGCCTGGTCCACAAGCAGGCCGCGGCCGCTGGCGCACCGGCGCTCATCCACCAGGATCTCGACCTCGTCCTGCGCGTCGTGCGCGACCTCTTCACCTCGGACGTGGAGCGGCTGACGGTCGACTCGCCCGAGGAACACGCGCGCGTGCTCGAGTTCGTGAAGGGGCTCATGCCGAGGCTCGCGCCGCGCGTCCACCTCTACGAGGGAGTGACGCCCCTCTTCGAGCAGCACGGCGTCGAGACCAAGATCGCCCGCGCGCTCGAGCGGCGGGTGTGGCTCAAGTCGGGGGGGTACCTGATCTTCGAACAGACGGAGTCGCTGACCACGGTGGACGTCAACACCGGACGCTACGTCGGCAAGAAGAACCAGGAGGAGACGATCCTGCGCGTCAACCTCGAGGCGGCAAAGCAGATCGTCCAGCAGCTCCGGCTGCGCAACATCGGCGGCATCATCGTGATCGACTTCATCGACATGGAAAAGGCCGCCAACCGCAAGAAGGTGTTCGACGCCCTCCAGGAGGCGCTCCGTAAGGACAAGGCGCGCTCGAACGTGCTGCGCATCTCGGAGCTCGGCCTCGTGCAGATGACGCGCAAGCGCACCCGCGAGAGCCTCGAGCAGCTGCTGACGAGCTCCTGCCCCCAGTGCGGGGGCATGGGGCGCGTGCGCTCCGTCGAGACACTCGCCTACGACGCGCTGCGCCGGGCGCTGCGCGAGGCCGCCCTCCATACCAACTCCACCCGCCTCGCGCTGCGCGTGCACCCCGAGGTGGCGGCCTACCTGACCGAGCACGAGCGGACGAGCCTCGAGGCGCTCGAGCGGCAGGCGGGTCGAGCGGTCGCCGTCGAGCCCGTGCCGGAGCTCGGCCGCGAAGACGTCGAGGTGCGGCTCGGTGCCTGAACGGGGGTGCGGCGTCGCCGCGCAACCCGCGCGCGCCTTCGGTGTTGGGGCGCCAGGAGGCCCGCCAATGAAGAGACTCTCGCTCGTGCTCGGCGTGTTGGCTCTCGGCCTGGGCGCCATCGCTCGCCCGTTGCCGGCGGCCGCCCAGCAAGTGGTGGTGCTCGGAGGTCCGACCCTCGCGGTCACCTCCCAGCCGTGCTCGGCCTTCACGCTGTACGCGCCCTACGGCGGGTATGACCCGTGGGCGCCCCCCGCGGCCACGCTCTTCACGGCGCCGCGGGCCTGCGGCATCGGCCACTACCCGCCCGGGTTCTGGGGCACGGACCTCGTCTGGCGGTACTCGGGCCCGCACGTGCACGCGTACACGCTGCGATAAGCGAATCAGCATCCGCTACTGGCAGACCCCGACGACGCCGGTCCCAGCAGGGCCGGTCGGAGTGCCGCACGTGCCCGTCATCACGACGTTGCCGACGGTTCCGCTGCAGCACGGGGTCCCACCGCCGATGCAGTTCATCCCCCTGGGGAGACAGCAGTTGCACCTCACGCCGGAGGTGTTGTTGGCGCAGTTCGTGCAGCACGCTCCGTCGGTGGACCGGCAGTGGCCGCTGTTCGTGGCGTAGTACGTCTTCCCCCACTGCTTGCAGAACGCAGTCTCCGACGCTCCCGACTGACATCCGCCGGATTGACAGGTATCCGACGAGGACCCGAAGAGCCTGTCCCCCGTGCACGCATCGCCATCGTCGCAGTTGCCCGCGGCCGGGACGCCGATGCAGCCGGGAGCGAACTGGGTGCTGCTCACGGCGACCATGGCGCAGTGATCACCCGTGCTGCACTCGTTCCCGTCGTCGCAGGGGGCATCGCTGTTCAGCGGCCCCGGGACGCATTTGCCGTTGCCGTCACAAGCATCGGGGAGCGGAGTCGTTCCGGTGCAAACGTTGTGGTCGTCGCACGCGGTCCCGGCCGGGGCGAAGCCCGTCGGCGTGCAGACGCCGCTCTTGCACATGGCTGCCGAGGCGCAGGTGGTGCCGGCGGAGCACTGCGTGTTGTCGGGCAGATTGTCGCCCGCACAGTAGATGCTTCCCGACATGTCCTGCTGGCAGCGGTCGAACTTCGTACAGGGGTTGCGATCGTTGCACCCGCAGGAGTTCGGATGACTGGTGTCGCTCGGATAGCACCCTGTCGAGACGCTCGTCCGCGCCACGTGGACGCATCCGGTGCCGTCCGGGGGCGCCAGCCCGGGGTTGCACCAGTCGTCGCTGCAGTCGTTCCCGTCGTCGCAGCGATAATCCTGCGGCGTGGAGATACACTTGCCACTCCCGTCGCAGACGTCCGCCGTGCAGACGACCCCGTCACTGTTCTCGCAGCTGTATCCCGCCGGGTAGTTCGGATGGTGGCACGTCGTGTCAGCGCCGTTACAGACGTCGCTGGTGCAGGGGTTGGAATCCGATGTGCACGACGTCCCGCTCGCCCTGATCATGTCCGAGGGGCACGCCGCGCTCGACCCCGTGCAGTTCTCGGCCACGTCGCATGGGCCTGCCGAGGCGCGACAGACCGTCGACGATGACGCGAAGCTGTTCGCCGGACAGTTCGGGCCGGTGCCCGTGCAGTTCTCGGCCGGGTCGCACGGGCCCGCCGAGGCGCGACAGACCGTGCTCGAGGACTGGAAGGCGTCGGCGGGGCAGGCCGCGCTCGACCCCGTGCAGTTCTCGGCCACGTCACACGTGCCCGCCGAGGGCCGACACACCGTGCTCGAGGACTGGAAGGCATCGGCGGGACACGCCGCGCTCGACCCCGTGCAGTTCTCCGCCACGTCGCACGGGCCGGCCGAGGCGCGGCAGACCGTGCTCGAAGACTGGAAGGCATCCGAAGGGCACGCCGCGCTTGACCCCGTGCAGTTCTCCACCACGTCGCACGGGCCGGCCGAGGCGCGACACACGGTCGACGACGACGCGAAGCTGTTCGCCGGGCAGTTCGGGCCGGTGCCCGTGCAGTTCTCGGCCGGGTCGCACGGGCCCGCCGAGGCGCGACACACGGTCGACGACGACGCAAAGCCGTCTGCCGGGCAGCTCGGGCCGGTGCCCGTACAATTCTCGGCCACGTCGCACGGGCCGGCCGAGGCGCGGCAGACCGTGCTCGAGGACTGGAAGCCGTCGGCGGGGCACGCGGCGCTCGACCCCGTGCAGTTCTCCGCCACGTCGCACGCGCCCGCCGAGGGGCGACACACCGTGCTCGAGGACTGGAAGGCATCGGCGGGACACGCCGCGCTCGACCCCGTGCAGTTCTCCGCCACGTCGCACGGGCCCGCCGAGGCGCGGCAGACCGTGCTCGAGGACTGGAAGCCGTCGGCGGGACACGCCGCGCTCGACCCCGTGCAGTTCTCCGCCACGTCGCACGGGCCCGCCGAGGCGCGGCAGACCGTGCTCGAGGACTGGAAGCCGTCGGCGGGACACGCCGCGCTCGACCCCGTGCAGTTCTCCGCCACGTCGCACGGGCCCGCCGAAGGGCGACAGACCGTGCTCGAGGACTGGAAGCCGTTGGCCGGGCAGGTCGTGCTGGTGCCGTCGCAGGTCTCCGCGACGTCGCAGACTCCCGCCGACGGGCGGCAGGTGGCGCCCGCATTGCCCGCCGGGTGCTGGCACGTCACGCTGGTGCCGTCGCACTGGTCGAGCGTGCAGGGGTTGCCGTCGGAGGTGCATGCGGTCCCGGCCGCGGACCGCGCATCGGCCGGGCAGTTCGGGCCCGTGCCCGTGCAGTTCTCTTGCGGATCGCACTCGCCTGCAGACGCCCGGCAGACCGTGCTCGAAGACTGGAAGCCGTCGGCCGGACAGGTCGTGCTGGTGCCGTCGCAGGTCTCCGCGACGTCGCAGACCCCCGCCGACGAGCGACAGGTGGCGCCGGCATTGCCCGCTGGGTGCTGGCACGTCACGCTGGTGCCGTCGCACTGATCGAGCGTGCAGGGGTTGCCGTCGGAGGTGCACCCGGTCCCGGCCGCGGACCGCGCATCGGCCGGGCAGTTCGGACCTGTGCCCGTGCAGTTCTCTTGCGGATCGCACTCGCCCGCGGATGCCCGGCACACCGTGCTCGAGGACTGGAAGGCATCGGCGGGACACGCCGCGCTCGACCCCGTGCAGTTCTCCGCCACGTCGCACGGGCCGGCCGAGGCGCGACAGACCGTGCTCGAGGACTGGAAGGCATCGGCGGGACACGCCGCGCTCGACCCCGTGCAGCTCTCGGCCACGTCGCACGGGCCCGCCGAGGCGCGACAGACCGTGCTCGAGGACTGGAAGCCGTCGGCGGGGCACGCCGCGCTCGACCCCGTGCAGTTCTCCGCCACGTCGCACGGGCCCGCCGAGGCGCGACAGACCGTGCTCGAGGACTGGAAGGCGTCGGCGGGGCACGCCGCGCTCGACCCCGTGCAGTTCTCCGCCACGTCGCAGGGGCCGGCCGAGGCGCGACACTCGGTCGACGATGACGCAAAGCCGTCTGCCGGGCAGCTCGGGCCGGTGCCCGTGCAGTTCTCCGCGATGTCGCACGGGCCGGCCGAGGCGCGACAGACGGTGCTCGAGGACTGGAAGACATCGGCGGGGCAGGCCGCGCTGGACCCCGTGCAGTTCTCCGCGACGTCGCACGGGCCGGCCGAGGCGCGACACACCGTGCTCGAGGGCTCAAAGGCGTCGGCGGGGCACGCCGCGCTCGACCCAGTGCAGTTCTCGTCCACGTCACACGCGCCCGCCGAGGGGCGACACACCGTGCTCGAGGACTGGAAGGCGTCGGCGGGGCACGCGGCGCTCGACCCCGTGCAGTTCTCCGCCACGTCGCACGGGCCGGCCGAGGCCCGACAGATCGTGCTGGAGGACTGGAAGCCGTCGGCGGGACACGCCGCGCTCGACCCCGTGCAGTTCTCCGCCACGTCGCACGGACCCGCCGAGGCGCGACACACCGTGCTGGAGGACTGGAAGCCGTCGGCGGGGCAGGCCGCGCTCGACCCCGTGCAGTTCTCCGCCACGTCGCAGGGACCCGCCGAGGCGCGACAGACCGTGCTGGAGGACTGGAAGCCGTCGGCGGGACACGCCGCGCTGGACCCCGTGCAGCTCTCGGCCACGTCGCACGGGCCCGCCGAGGCGCGACACACGGTGCTCGAGGACTGGAAGCCGTCGGCGGGACACGCCGCGCTCGACCCCGTGCAGCTCTCCGCCACGTCGCAGGGGCCCGCCGAGGCGCGGCACACCGTGCTGGAGGACTGGAAGCTGTTGGCGGGACACGTCGCGCTGGCACCGGTGCACGTCTCCGCCACGTCGCAGGGGCCCGCCGAGGCGCGACACACGGTTCCGGCGTTACCAGCGGCGTGGCTACACGCCCCGGCGCTGCACGTGTCGGTGGTGCAAGGGTTGCCGTCGTCGGTGCAGCCCGTGCCGTTCGGCTGGAAGGCGTCTGGTGGACAGGCCGAGCTCGGGGGGGCGAGTGCGATGAGCTGGCTGACCTGGGCCGTGCTGGTGTTGGGTGCACCTGACGTCGATGCCTTCGAACCGCTCGCGCCCGGGCTCGCCTGTAACGCGTCAGCGCTTTCCGAGGAGGCGTCGGTGGTGGTGCCACCCGAGCTCGAGCTTTCGGCATTGAACCGCTCGGTCATGCCCGATGGAGCCCCGACCGCCTTGTTGTCGGAGCGACCGAAGCACCCGACCAGCATCGTGTTGGCGACCGTCGTGGTGATCGAAGGGGTCGAGCTGCCTGCGGCTCCACCGGACGCATTGATGGGGTTCGTGGTGTCGACGTTGAAGTACGCGCTGATCCCGCCTGCTATGCGTGAGGAGGGCGAGACGGTGAAGGAGTACGGTCCTGGGTCCGCTCCCGCGGTCCCGGCGAGCTTCCAGTACGTCGATACCGCGAGATTCTGCCCGTTGCTGGTGGTGGTGACGATCAACGTCCAGCCCGAAGGGGGCGTGATCGTCGGCGGGCTCGAGCTGCCGTGAGCGCTGATCGACGCCACCATGACATCGTTGGCGAGCGTACCCGAGGGCCGGCTGATGCTGAGCGACGTCGCGCTGCTGGCCGTCCCGCTGCTGTTGGTGGCGGCGCCACGGAACCCGATGATGAACGCTCCCGGACAGGTCTCTGCCACGTCGCACTCGCTCGCCGCCGGCCGGCACACGGTGCCCCCGTTGCCGGGTGGATGCTGGCAGCTGGTGTTGGTGCCGTCGCAGGTATCCGCGGTGCAGGGGTCGCCGTCGTCCGGGCACGCCGCACCCGCGTTCCCGGCCGGATGCGTGCACGTCGTGCTCGTGCCGCTGCACACGTCGGCGGTGCAGGGATTGCCGTCGTCCGTACAGGCCGTGCCGTTCGACTTGAAAACGTCGCTGGGACAGGTGGTGCTGCTTCCGGTGCAGCTCTCGGCAACGTCACATTCGCCAGCGGCCGCTCGACACACGGCGCCCGCGTTGCCCGCCGGGTGCTGGCAGGTGTTGCTGATGCCGTTGCACTGGTCGAGCGTGCAGGGGTTGGTGTCCGCCGTGCAGGCGGTCCCGTTCGCCTTCTTGGCGTCGGCCGGGCAGCTCGTGCTCGTCCCGTCGCAGCTCTCGGCCACGTCGCATTCGCCCCCGACCGCGCGGCAGACGGCGCCCGCATTGCCCGCAGGGTGCTGGCAGACGGTGCTGGTGCCGTTGCACTGGTCCAGGGTGCAGGGGTTGCCATCGTCCGTGCAGGCCGCGCCCGCGTTCCCCGCGGGGTGCTGGCAGGTGTTGTTCGTGCCGTCGCACTGGTCGAGGGTGCACGGGTTGCTGTCGGCGGTGCAGGACGTCCCACTCGCCTTCTTGACGTCGGTGGGGCAGGTGGAGCTCGTGCCCGTGCAGGTCTCGGCGAGGTCACACTCCGCCGCCGCCGCGCGGCAGACCGCGCCCGCGTTGCCCACCGGGTGCTGGCAGTCGACGCTCGTGCCGTTGCACTGGTCCAGGGTGCAGGCGTTGCCGTCGTCGGTACAGGCCGTCCCGCTCGCCTTCCGCGGACCGTCGGCGGGACACGTCGCGCTCGAGCCGGTGCAAGTCTCGGGGAGATCGCATTCGCCGGCGGCGGCGCGGCAGGTGTTCGTGCTACTCGCGAAAGTGCAGTTGTTCTTGCAGCATGAGCCCGCTGCCCCGTTCAACGCACTCCCCAGGTCGCAGTCTTCGCCCGATTCGACGGTGCCGTTGCCGCAGGTTCCGGGGGCATCGGTGAATGTCGTCTCTGCGGTCTGGCCGGAGGAGCGCCCCGCGGCGGTCAGCGTGAATGTCACCCCGAGGTCGAAGACATCGACGGTGAAGTCCGTGTTCGTGAAGTCGCCGTTCGAGTCGGCGACGGACGTGAGCGCGAGGTCCGGATCCAACGGCGGATCTTCCTGCAGGACCATGTCGACCGTCTCGCCCGGCTCCCAGCCGCTGCCGGTGATGGTGACCGTCTGCCCCGGATGATAGTCGGGCTGATCGGTCGCCACGGTCGCGGCGCTGGCGCGGGCGCTGAAGGCGGCAACCGCGACGACCGAACCGAGGGCAAGGAGACCTGCCCTCAGGGTCGTGAGGAGCTGGGCGTGGCTGCATTTCGCCGACGGCGCTGCGAGTGAACGCACGGTCGCGGTCCTGGGGAAGAGGTGATCAGCCATCGTGTTCTCCTCTGCGTCTACGTCGCGGTCAGCGGGCCATGAAGTTATGTGAAGACAGACGTTCCGCTAATAAGCTTGCTGACATAACTTATAACCCTCGCGCCCGTGTGCTTCTGAGTCTCGCCCGCCGCCTGCCTCGCCACCTTTCCTGCTAAGCGAGGCGGCGACGATGCGCTTTCCGCACAGCGAATGTCAAGGAAAAAAACGCTTCGAAGGGGCCGCATCCCGCATTGCTGGAAGGGACGCCTTAGCGCAGATGCGCGGTGCCGACTCGATCGACGAAGCGGAGCAAACCAGGTGTGCCTCGCGACGACACGCCCCTGTGCAGCCATCCCCCCCGGCGCCTGGCGGATGGACCGGTGGAGCTGAGCCACGTGTCGGAGAAGGGTCTCGGGGAACGAAAATCTACGATTCTTCGGGGATTACCGTCGCAGGCTCCATCGCCGGGCGCATGATGTCCATTTGTCGTTGACAAGTCGCCTCGGAAGATGGTCTGACCATCAGTTAAGATGACCAAGGGTGCCCGCTTCCACAGCGTCTCGCGCCCGTCCATCTACATGGACGTCGCGGGCCAGATCCGTCGGGCGATCCTGGAAGGGACGATGTCGTCGGGAGAACGGCTGCCCCCCGAGCGTGAGCTGGCCCGCCAGTTCGGGGTCAGTCGGGCCACGGTCCGCGAGGCGCTCCGCCACCTTCAGGCGCAGGGGCTGCTGGCGGCGCGGGGCCGTACCTCGCCGCTCGAGACGGCCGGCCCCGCCGAGGTCGTGGCACGCTTTGGCGAGGCGCTGATGCACGCGGTGCGGCTGCAGGAGGTGCCACTGTCAGATCTCGTCGAGCTGCGCATCGCGATCGAGGCGGCCGCCCTGGCCCGGGCCGCCACCGCGCAGATCACCGCCAGCCTGGAAGAGGCGCGGGTCACCCTGGCGGTGACGCCACGGGCGGACGTGCGGCCGCATGAGCTTCACGAGGCCGACGTCGCGTTTCACGTGGCCTTGGTCGCCGCCTCCGGCAACCGGGCCCTCTTGCTGGTCATGCTGGCGGTCACGGACGCCATCCGCCCGCACCTCGACGAAGCGCTGCGCGCGCGCTCGTCGGCGAAGATGAGGCTCCGCATCGCGACCGAGCACCCCACGATCCTCCGCTCGATCGAGCGCGGAGCCGGCGCCGCGGCCGCGGCCCATCTGCGCCAGCACCTTCGCGGGCTCTACGGCACATGACCCCTCGCACAGGTGCGATCTCGCGCAAGGCATTTTCCCTGCCGGCTCTAACCCATTCATGGGAGCAGCGCGCGCTTCGGTCATCGCGTTAAATTATCGATCGGGACTGCTCGCCCGTCTCCTTGGTCGCCAGCAGGATCTCGCGCTGCACGCTCATCCGTTCTCCCCGGCGAGCCGCCCGAGCGCCTCGCCCTCGAGGCGGCAGACCTGCCACTCGCCCAGCGGACGGGCGCCGAGCGTGCGGTAGAACGCCTGCGCCCGCTCGTTCCAGTCGAGCACCGCCCACTCGAAGCGGCGGCATCCACGGGCGACGGCAATACGAGCGACCTCTCGCATGAGCGCGGTGCCGACGCCCCGTCCGCGCACCGCCGGGTCGACGAAGAGGTCCTCCAGCCAGAGCGACGGCGCGGCGAGGAACGTCGAGTAGGTCTCGAAGAAGAGCCCGTACGCCCGCACGTGCCCGTCCACCTCGGCGACCAGCACGTCGAAGCGCGGCCGCGGCCCGAAGGCATGCTCGACGAAGCGCGCGGCCGCCTCGTCGTCGGGCGGCGGAAGCCGCTCGAACTCCGCGAGGCCGCGCACGAGGCCGACCAAGGCCGGCCCGTCGGCGCGGCGCGCGGAGCGGATGGTGAAAGGCATCGCCTCAGGCAGCCGCGCCGCGGAGCTGGTCGAGGAGGAACTCGATGCGATCGTTCCCCCAGAAGCGCTTGCCGTCGACCACGAAGATCGGCACGCCGAAGATCCGCTCCTCCAGGCACGCCTGGAGCGCCTTCGGCACCTCGTCGTGGTAGCGCCGGGCGGCGAGCGCGTCGAGGAACGCCTGGCGTGAAAGGCCCGCCTTCGCCGCGCAGTCCGCGAGCACCTGCCGGTCGGCGATGTCGCGGCCCTCGCTCCAGCGCGCGCGGAAGACGGCGTTGCGGTAGCCGCGCTCCTTGCCTGCCGCGGCGGCGAAGTAGCAGCCCGCGGCGGCGTCGGTCGTATCCACCGCGGCGGCGTGCGGGTTCCACGGGATGCCGAGCTTGCGTGCCCAGCGCGCCGCGTCTTCCCGCCCGTAGCTCAGCTTGAACTCCTGGAGCTGCGCCGCCACCCCGGTGGGCTGGCTGCCGACCTGCGGCGGGACGATCGGGATCGGCACGAGCTCTGCGCCGGCGCCGGTGACGAGGTCGTCGATCCGGGCATCGGCGAGCGCCGCAAAGGGAGAGCCGAAGGCGAAGAAATACTTGACCCGTTTCGAAGCCATCATGTACCTCCCGCGTCGAGTTGCTCGATTGTGCGCGGGGTACGGAGCTGTGGCAACGGCGTCACCGCCCGTCCACCGGTCGGCCGTTCCAGTCGTAGATGGCGCGCCCGATCGGCGCGTCAAGGAGCAGGGGCGGCGCCGGGCCGCGTGACGTTCGCGGCCGGCCGCTACAGCGGAGAACTCTGCTTGCCTTCCGCCGGCTGCGCGAGCCGGGCGATGACGGCGAGCAGCTCGCCGGGGTCGACGGGCTTGGCGACGTGCGCCTGAAAGCCCGACGCGAGCGCCCGGTCGCGGTCTTCCGGACGGGCATACGCGCTGAGGGCAATCGCCGGAAGTCCCCACTGCTGATGTTCGCGTTCCCGCAGCCGGTGGATCAACGCGTAGCCGTCGTCGCCGGGTAAGCCGATGTCGGACACCAGGACATCGACCCTCTGCCGCGCGAGCACATCGAGGGCCTCGGCGACCGAGGACGCCGTCGTGGCCTTGGCGCCCGAGGCCGTGACCAGCGATTCGAGTACCTCGGCGGTGTCCCGGTCGTCCTCGACGAGGAGGACGCGCAAACCCTGCAGGCTCGGATGGTCGCCGGTGGACGAACCGTGCGCGGGCTCGACGGCTGATCGATGCCATCGCTCGGCCGTGACCGGCAGCCTGACCGTGAACGTCGAGCCCTGGCCCGGGCCGGGGCTCTCCGCGCGCACCGTCCCCCCGTGCTGCTCGACCAGGTGGTGCACGATGGCGAGGCCCACCCCGAGGCCGCCGTGCGCGCGAGTGGTGGAGCTGTCGGCCTGCCGGAAGCGCTCGAAGATATGCGGCAGGAATTCGGCCGGGATGCCCTGGCCGGCGTCGCTCACCTTGAGCTCGACGTGGGAGTCGGCAGCCTCCAGCCGTACCTCCACGCGGCCGCTGGCCGGCGAGAACTTGATGGCGTTGGAGAGGAGGTTCCAGACCACCTGTTGCAGGCGCTGCGGATCGCCCAGGACGACGCCGGCCTGGGGGTCGAGGAGGACCTGTAGCCGGATGCGCCGGGCATCGGCGGCCGAGCGGACGGAGTCGACCGCCGCCTCGATCACCTCCGGGAACTCGACCGGCCGCAGGTCGACGTGGAGCTTGCCCGAGACGATGCGCGAGACGTCGAGCAGGTCCTCGACGAGATGTGCCTGGGACTTCGTGCTCCGCTCGATGGCGTCGAGCGCGCGCTGCACGACCTCGGGCTCGAGTCCTGCGCGACGCAGCATCCGGGTCCACGCGAGAATCGGCGTGAGCGGCGTCCGCAGCTCGTGAGAGAGGACCGAGAGGAACTCGTCCTTGGCGCGGTTCGCGGCTTCGGCGTGGGCCCGCGTCTCCTGCGCTTCGCGGAAGAGACGCGCGTGATCGATCGCCAGCGCGGCCCGATCGGCGACGAGCTGGAGGAGCTGAATCTCCTCGGGCGTGAACCGGCGCGGCCGAAACATCCCGACGTGCAGCACGCCCAGGAGCTGGCCCTCGAGCAGGAGGGGCACGCCCAGGAGCGAACGGATTCCTTTCTCGCGCAGGAGCGGGTTGAGCACCTCGCCGTCGTTGATGTCCTCGAGCATGATCGGCCGGCGCTCGGTCGCGATCCGTCCCGCGAATCCCTGTCCCACCGGAATGCGCACCCCGCGCTCGACCTCCTCCTCGAGCCCTCGCGCCCCCAGCGCGATCAGCATGTGGCGCTCCTCGAGGAGGATCGCCGCCGTGTCCACCGAAAGTATGTCGCGGATGCGACCGAGCAGCTCGCGCAGCAGCTCGTCGAGCGAAAGGTACGCGAGCGCGGCGTCGGTGACGGCCTGCAGGCGGCGGAGCATCTCGGCGGTCCGCTCCGCCTCGGTACGTGCGGCGGCCTGGCGCAGGAGCTGCGTGCGCTCGCTGATGTCGCGGATGGCGCTGGTGACGAAGATGCCGTCCTCGGTCTCGAGCGGGCTCAGGCTGATCTCCACCGGGAACTCGGTGCCATCCCGGCGCAGGCCGAAGAGCTCGACGCCCGAGCCCATGCCGCGCACCCGGGGATCGCTGAAGTAGCCCGCGCGGTGGCCGGGGTGCCGGCCGCGGAAACGCTCGGGGACCAGCATCTCGACCGGCTGGCCGAGCAGCTCCTCGCGACGGTAGCCGAAGAGCTTCTCAGTCTGCCCGTTGACCAGCACGATCCGTCCGTCCCGGCCGACGATCACCATGCCGTCGGGCGCGGACTCCATGAGCCCCCGGAACTTCTCATCCGCCTTCCTGCGCTCGGTGATGTCACGGATCGCGCTCGTGACCAGCACCCCCTCCTCCGTCTCGAGCGGGCTCAGGCTGATCTCCACGGGAAACTCGGTACCGTTCTTGCGCAGGCCGAAGAGCTCGAGGCCCGAGCCCATGCCGCGCACCCGGGGATCGGCGAAGTACGCCCCGCGGTGGTCGGGGTGCCGGCCGCGGAAGCGCTCGGGGACCAGCATCTCGACCGGCCGGCCGAGCAGCTCGCCCCTCGGATACCCGAACAGCCGCTCGGTCTGGGAGTTCACCAGGACGATCTTGCCCTGGCGATCGACGATGACCACGGCGTCCGGTGCGGCCTCCAGCAGCCCGCGGAACTTCGCCTCCACCCGCTTGCGATCGGTGACGTCACGGATGGCGGCGGTGGTGACGAGGACGCCCTCCTCCGTGTGCATGGGCGAGAGGCTGATCTCTGCCGGGAACTCCGTGCCGTCCTTGCGCACGCCCTGGAGATCCAACCCTGCTCCCATCGGCCGCGTGCGCGGCTCCGCGAAGTAGCCGCATCGGTGGCCTGGATGAGCGGTCCGGTAGCGCTGCGGGACGAGGATCTCGATCGGCTGGCCGAGGAGCTCGTCGCGGGAGTACCCGAAGAGCCTCTCGGCCTCGCTGTTGACGAGCACGATCCGGCCGTCCTGGCCGACGATCACCAGCGCATCGGGGGCCGACTCCATCAGCCCCCGGAACCATTCGCTGCCGCGCGCGTGGCCGGTCAGCTCGTCGCGAGCCGGGCGGTCTCTCCTTGCGTTCGCCACGGGGGGCCCACCCTTACCCCGGACGTGCTCCGCGGGCCGCCAGCCCCGCCATCACCACCTGCCACCACGCATGGACGAACGTCTTGCTTAGACCATTTTGCTGAACCACGCCAACTGCGGGGCCGTGAACGAATCCCCTCAGACGCGCCGTCATTGCACGGGCCGTTCGCCCATGCGCACGAGATTGCACGGGCCAGAGCCACCGCCTATTGATTGAGCGTCGGACACCGATCAGCTGTAACGCACCGCACGCTGGCGTGTTGGGCCGGGCACGGGAGGACATGAGATGGACAGCCGTCGACTCGGGAGCATCCTCGTGTGCGGCGCCTTGCTCGGGTGCGCGAGCAAGCCCGTGACGGCGCCGCGTGCCGTAGTGCCGGAGGCCGCGCCCTCGGAGCTGCGCGCCGCCGCGACGGCAGGCAAGCGGTTCGGGCACATGGTCGCCGTCGGGATCGGCGTGTCCAACGGCACGGCGAAGAACTACCTCATCTCTGCCGACCGCGTGTTCGCCGTCGACCGGGACGGCAATCGCGTGGCTCCCCTCTCGGTGGCCGAGGCGGCCCGCCAGGCGGGGGGCGCGACCGCGCTCGTCGCGGGCCTCAAGGGCGCCGGCGCGGGCGCGGTGCTCGCCGGCGTCGTCGCTGCCATTCCCGGTGCGGTCATCGGCGCGGCCGAGGGCGGAGGACGAGGCGCCGGGACGGGCGCGGCGGTCGGGGCGGGCATCGGCGCCGCCGTGGGAGCCGTCGGTGGCTTCTATGCGTCGAAGACCGAGACCGAGCAGGAGATCATCGACCAGCTCGGGGGCCTCTACCTCGGCGAGAAGACGGCCAGGCCCGGCATTCCCGTGAGCGGATTCGTCTTCTTCCCCGAGGGTAGTTACGTCGGCGTCCGGCTGGTCGCGGTCGAGAAGCCGGGTGGGGCCGCGACGGACGTGTTCGGCCGCATGGTGAAGCCGGAGACGGACTGACGCCGGGACCAGCTGTTTTTCAAGTGCCACGCGCCGGTATCCTGCGACGCCACGAGACGCGTCCGCCTGCGGGCGGCGCCAAGGAGGAGAAAGGAGGAGAACTGATGCGCACCCTACCGACCTGGGCGGCCATCGCCACCGCCGCCCTCGCGCTCCCGGCGGCTGCAACGGCGGCTACCTGGGATCTCGACCCGGCGCACACGAGCGTCCAGTTCTCGGTGCGCCACCTGATGGTGAGCAACGTGCGGGGCGAGTTCGGGAAGGTTTCGGGAACCGTCCAGGCCGACGACGCCGACCCGAGCCGCTCGAAGATCGAGGCGGAGATCGACGCGGCGAGCGTCGACACGCGCATCGAGAAGCGGGACAACCATCTGCGCAGCGCCGACTTCCTGGACGTCGCCAAGTACCCGAAGATCACCTTCGTCTCGACGAAGATCGAGCCGGCCGGCGCGGAGCACTTCAAGGTCAGCGGCGACCTGACCTTGCACGGCGTCACGCGCCCGGTGGTCCTCGACGTCCAGGGGCCTACGCCCGAGATCAAGGATCCCTGGGGCAAGACCCGAGCGGGAGCGCAGGCGACGACGACCATCAAGCGCAAGGACTTCGGCATCACCTGGAACCAGGCACTGGACGCGGGAGGGGTGGCGGTCGGGGACGAGGTGACGATCACCATCGACGTGGAGGCAACCAAGCGAGCCGCCGTCGGCGCCGAGACGTCCCTGCGCCAAACATCGGCGGGCGAGAAGAAGTAGCGCGGCGGTGGTGGCCGCTCCCTTGTCCGCGTCGGGCCCGCCGGGGTAGAAGCCGCGACGCGTGATCCGTTTCGATATCGACGGCGCGGTCGCCGTGATCACCATCGACCGTCCCGAAGCTCGCAACGCGCTCGACCCGCCGCACGTCCTCGAGCTGGCCCGCGCCTGGGACCGCCTTCGCGACGATCCCACGCTGCGCTGCGGGGTGGTGACCGGCGCGGGCGGTACCTTCTCGGCCGGCATGGACTTGAAGACGACGATCCCCGCCGCTGCCGCGCTGGCGCGCCGCCAGCGCATCCCGCCCGACGTCTTCGAGGCGCTCCGGCGGGCCGCCGACGCGCTGCTCGCCGGCTACGACCTCCGAAAACCGCTCATCGCCGCCGTCGACGGTCCCTGCCTCGCCGGCGGCGCCGACATGCTGCTCGCCACGGACATCCGCTATTGCTCGCCGCAGGCGACCTTCAACTGGGCGGAGGTCGCGCTCGGCCTCTTCCCGCGCGGCAACGCGACCGTGCTCCTGCCGCGTCAGGTGAGCTGGGCACACGCGATGGACCTGCTGCTCACCGGGCGCACCATCGACGCCGAGGCCGCGCTGCGCATCGGACTCGTCAACGAGATCGTGGAGAACCCGCCCGCACGCGCGCTCGAGACGGCGCGCCTGATCGCCGCCAATGCTCCGCTCGCCGTCGCCGCAACCAAGCGCGCCATCCGCGAGCAGTGGGCCCTCGACCTGCCGGCCGCGTACGCCAACCAGAGCGGCATCGCCGGCGAGCTGATGAAGACCGATGACGCTCGCGAGGGTGCGCGGGCGTTCGCCGAGCGGCGCCCGCCGCGGTTCACGGGGCGGTGACGACGCCGATGTATTGACCGCCGAGCCCACGGCGGCGTACGTGGGCGGTGGACGCCATGGCCGATGTTCATCGAGCCACGACGGCAGCGCTGATGTTCCTCCTGGTGCGCTCGCCCGGAGATGCGTCAGAGCGGCGCGCGGAATGCCGGCGGCAGTGCGTGGACCGGGTGGCGACCTGCGTCGCAGAGGGCCGCGCACGGCACGCGTGCCGCCGGGAGGCGCTGCGGAGCTGCCGTGCGGGACTCGTGGCATGTCCGCCGCTCGATCGCGTGCAGTTCGCGCGCGACGTTGCCGCCAGCATGGCCGAGGAAGTGACGTTCCACCGTGGTCTCTGTGTCGCCACGTTGCCGGCCGTCGCCGTGTCGTCCGTGGAAGAGGCGGTGGCGGTTGGCAGAGACGTCGCCGCCGATCTCATCGGCATTCCCGCCGCAACCCTCGACGCCCGCAACCAGTGCCACATACCGCGCTCTTGCACGAACGTGGCCGTCAAGTACTTCGTCGCGGGCACGCTCGGCGCCGGAGGCCCGCTCATCCCCTTCGTGAAGCTGGTGGCGCACGTGGCACACGGGGCAGCGATCGTCTATTCGGACACGGCCAACAGAACGGCCTTCGCGATCGTGGGTTGGAAGGACGGCCTGGCCTTCGGCATCGTGATCACGGGCTTCGGGGGCGCGTGCGCGCAGTGAGGCGGCGACTCAACCGCCCAACCGCTGCTTCAGCGCCAGCCCGTTCTTCACCGCGAACCCGCCCCAGTCATTGTTGAAGTAGGCGAACACCTCGATCCGCTTCCGCCACTCTCTGATCCGCCCCGCCCACGTCTCGAGCTCGCCGTCGGAGTAGTTCCCCTTCCGGCCGCGGCGCCCGTAGTGGAAGCGGATGAAGGTCCAGTCCGTCGTGAGGTCGTGGGTCTGGAACGGCCGCTCGGGATGGTCGCCGATCACGAGCGCGACGCCGTGGTCGGCGAGCATGCGGGAGACGGCGGGGTCGAACCAGCTCGCGTGACGGAACTCGAGGCAGTGGCGGCCCCGCGGCAGGGCGTCGAGGGCCGCAGCCAGCCGCGCGTCGTCCCGGTGAAAGTTCTCGGGGAGCTGCCAGAGGATTGGGCCGAGCTTCGGGGAGCGGACGAGCGGCTCGAGCCGCTCGCAGAAGCGCTTCGCCCCCTCGCCCGTGTCCGTCAGCCGCTTGACGTGGGTGAGGTATCGGCTCGCCTTCACCGCGAACACGAAGCCAGGCGGTGTCCCGTCCACCCAGCTCCGGACCGCCGCGCGGGTGGGAAGCCGGTAGAAGGTGGCGTTCACCTCGACCGTGTCGAAGAGCGTCGCGTAGTGCGCGAGCCAGCGGCGCGGCGGCAGCCCCGGAGGATAGAGGACGCGGCGCCAGTGCGGGTAGTTCCAGCCCGAGCAGCCGACGCGGACCGCCTTCAAGGCCGCACCCGAAACGGCTGACGACGGGGATGGCGTTCAGCGCGCAGCCGTACTAGACAGCTCGCATGACGCGCAAGGCATGTGGGTTCGCCGCAGCCGCGCTCTGGCTGCGGGCGACCCTGCCCGGAGGTGCCATGGCTTTCATGCTGTCCAGCCCTGCCTTCGAGCAGGGCAAGCCGATTCCGAAGCAGTACAGCTGCGAGGGCCGCGACGTGTCCCCGCCGCTTCGCTGGAGCGACGCCCCGGCCAACGCGAAGGCGCTCGCGCTCGTCTGCGACGATCCCGACGCCCCGGCCGGCACGTGGGTCCACTGGGTGATCTACGACATCCCGGCCGCCACCATCGAGCTGCGTGAGGGCGTGCCGCCGGATGAGAACCTCGCCGGCGGCGCCCGCCAGGGCGTGAACGATTTCCGGAAAGTCGGCTACGGCGGCCCCTGCCCCCCGCCCGGGAAGCCGCACCGCTACTTCTTCAAGCTCTACGCGCTCGACGCGCCGACGGGTCTCGACCCCCGCGCTACGAAGGACGCGCTGCTGAAGGCCGTCAAGGGGCATGTCCTCGCCGAGGCCCAGACCATGGGCACGTATCAACGCTAACTCGGGCTCACCGCTTCTTGAAGAGCGCATCGAGACGCCCCCGCGCCTCGCTCGCCGTGGCTGAGGCCGCACCGTGCGCCGCCGGCCGGAAGTAGTCGCAGAAGTTCCCGGCCTCCTTGTCCGCCACCCGCTCCGCGTTCGGCTCCCGGCAGTCGTTGTGGAGGCCGGCCTCGTAGAAGGCGCAATTCCGACAGCAGTGAAGATACGCCGCGCAGCGCGCGCAGACGTCGCGTACGCCGACCCGCTCGACCTCGGCGACGGCGCCGCAGCCATGACACCGAACCGCGACGAGCGCCATGCTACCGCCGCCTCCGGCGTACGAAACGCCCGGGGCTCATGCCGGCCAGGGGCAGCGCCGTGCGGCCGTCGACGACGAGGTCGGCGATCGCCTGCGCGGTGATCGGCGCGAGGAGGATGCCGCTCCGGTAGTGGCCGGTCGCGTAGAGGAGGCCCGCAACCCCGGGCGCCGGCCCGATGATCGGCCGGTGGTCGGGGGTGGCGGGCCGGAGCCCCGCGTACGCCGTCTCGAGCGTCATGCCGCTCAGCGCGGGAGCCATCGCGCACGCCGCCGCCAGGATGTCGGCGGCGGCGCCGGCCGTGACCCGCTTCTCGTAGCCCGCATCCTCGAGCGTGCTGCCGGCGAGCACACGCCCATCGACGCGCGGTACGACATAGCCGCGCCGGGAATAGAGGGGCCTGGGGATGGCGTCGAGCCCGCCCCGCAGGACGATGATCTGCCCGCGCACCGGGAAGACCGGCGGCGGCGACACGCCGGGGGGCAGACCGAGCGCGCCGGCCCACGCGCCCGCCGCGTCGACCACGACCGGCGCGTCGATCGAGCCGGCGCCCGTGTCGACGCCCTCGACCTTGCCCCGCCGCGCCCGGACCGCCGTGACCGGGGTACGCTCCATCACCTCGGCGCCGGCCCGCCGGGCCGCCACGGCGAGCGCCGTCACGAGGCGCTCGTTGTTGACCCGATGGTCGTCGGGGAAGTGGAGCGCCATCCGGAGCCGAGGGGTGAGCGCGCGGACGAGGCGGCGTGCATCCCGGAGCCGCTCGACGCGGAGGCCCGCCGCACGCTGCCAGCGCGCCCGGGCGCCGAGGACGCGCGCGTCGGCTGCCGTGAGGGCGACGTACACGATGCCGTCGGTGCGGTACTCGACGTCGATGCCGCTTTCCGCGCCGAGCGACTCGGTCCATTCAGCGTAGCGGGCGCGGCTGGCGATCCCGAGCCGGAGGAGCGGCCCCGGCCCCGTGGACTCCGCCTGCGGCGCCACCATGCCCGCGGCCGCGCGCGTCGCTTCCCCGCCCACCTCGCCCCGCTCGACGACGATGGTGCGCACGCCCCGGCGTGCGAGCTCGCGAGCGATCGCACAGCCGATCACGCCGCCGCCCACCACGACCACGTCCGCGGTCCGCTTCATGGCGGCGGCGCGGAGAGGCGCTCGAAGCCGTGCGGCGTGATCACGATCGTCTGCTCTGCGCGGTAGCCGCCGAGGCCCTCTTCCCACGCGTACGGCTCGAGCACGAGCACCATCCCCGGCTCGAGCACGGTTCGGGCCTCGGCGTCGAGCCCGAGGTCGGTGCCGACGAAGGGCGGCTCCACGCCGCCGAGCCCGAGACCGTGCGCCAGGTAGAGCGGTCGCGGCCAGGGCGCCGGCCGTCCCGGCCCGTTCGCCGCCAGCGCCGCCCGATGCAGCGCCGCGGCCGTGGCTCCCGGCCGGCATGCGGCGAGCACCGCCTCGGTGATCGCTTGCCAACGCGCCCGCAGCGTCCGGTCCGCAGCACCCTCCTCCCCGCCGCATACCGAGGTGCAGCCGAAGTCGGCCATGTAGCCGGCGTGCAGCATTCCCGTATCGATCATCACCTGGTCCCCGGCGACCAGCCGGCGCTCGCTGGTGAGCTCGCGGTAGGGAAGGGAGGCGGGGAAGGTCCAGGGCGCGTCGCGGGCATGGCGCGGGATGACGCAGAAGATCGGCTCGACGTGACACGCGGTCACGCCACGGCGGGCCATGGCCGCGAGGAACCGTCCCGCGAGCTCCACCTCGCGCACGCCGGGCGCAATCGCCGGCAGCACGTCGGCGACGGCAGCCTCGCTGGCGCGCTGCGCCTCGCGCAGGAGCGCCACCTCCTCGTCGGTCTTGATGGCGCGCGCCGCGAGGAGCACGGGGTCGGCGGCTTCGAAGCTGGCGCCGGCCCGCACCCTCTCGAGCGCGAGCCCGGCAGCAGCCGGTAGCCGTTCGACGCCGAGATGCTCGCCACGGCCCACCAGCTCGGCCAGCAGCGAGGCCGCCCGTTCGGCGCTGCGCGGCCACGCGTGACGCTCCACGCCCGCCGGGACGAACTCGGGCTCGACGCCGAGCACATGCAGATGCTCGGCGGTGACGACGGCTGCGAACGGCCGCGCCGCCCCGACGCTGCTCTCCCCGTGCAGCGGGACGGCGCCCGTGGCGTAGCGCACGCCGGCGGCCGAGGTGAGGACCAGCGCCTCCTGACCGGTCTGCTCCATCGCGGCGCGCAGCCGTGCCGTCCGCCCGGCGCGGAGCGCTGCGGGGTCGCAGCTCACGGCGCTTCCTCGAGCCAGCGCGGTGAGCCATCGGTCACGACGAGCGCGCGCGTCGCACGAAACCCGCCCACGACCGGCGCGAGCACGAGCACGGTCCCCGGCCGGAGCGGCTCGGCGTCCTCGCTCTCGAGGTCGATGAACGGCGGCTCGATGCCGACGCCGAGCCCGTGCGCGAGGAGACCTTCCTGTCGCGCGCCAGCCGCGATCGCCGCGGCGCGGAGGTCGGCCGCCGTCGCCCCCGGGCGGCAGCGCTTGGCAAGGTCGCAGAGGGCCACGAACCACGCGCGCCGGGCGGCCGCGAGGTCACCGCCTCCCACCGCGACGGTGACGCCCGCCAGGCCGGCGTGGCAGTGGAGGTAGAGGCCGAGCTCGAGCGCGATGACGTCGCCGGCCGCGAGCGCCGTCGTCGCCGGCAGCCGGACGAACCCCGGCCCCGTTCGCCACACGAGCCCCTCGCCGAGGGGGAAGCCGGCGCCGAACCCCGACATGCTGGCCGCGAAGCCGGCGACCAGCGCGGCCACCGGCGCCCCGGGCGCCGCGGCCCGGCACGCGACACGGAGAGCGGAGCGCGCCGCGCGGAGCGCGGTTTGAACCTCCTCCACCTCCCCCGCCGTGCGCGGCGCGGCCGCCTCGGCGAGGAGCGGCATGGCGTCGACCAGCGGGCGGCCGATCGCCTGGCGGAGCGCGGGCGAGAAGACGTCGGACGCGACCGTCCCTCGCACCGGCTCCACCAGCTCGGCCAGGCGGCGAAGCGCCCGCTCGCGGTCCCACGCGAGCGGCTCGACCGCCGCGCTCGGCATCCACGACGGGGCGCCGTCCGGGTCGGCCGTGAACACGACGGCCGACGGGGCGCCGGCCACGATCACCACCGAGGGCAGCGTGCCGCCGTTGCCCGCGACCCGCACGCGACGCGCCCCCGCGGCGAACGCGGCCAGATGCGGCGTCGCCAGCAGCAGCGCGCCCACGCCTCGGCGCGCCATCGCTGCCTGCACGCGCGCGTAGCGCTCGCGTGCCGGGTCGGTCACGCGCGCCGCACCCGGAAGCGCGGCACCGTGACCTCGGGGCTCACCTCCTCGAACAGCACCTCGACGGGGAGCCCGACGCGAACCTCGCCGGGCGCCGCGTCGACGAGGTTCGAGACGACGCGCACGCCCGGCGCGTCGTCGAGCGCGACCACCACGACCGTGAAGGGCACGTACCCTTCGAGCGCCGCGAGCGGCGCCCGATGGACGACGGCGTAGGTGAAGACTGTCCCGTGTCCCGAGACGCGGACCCAGTGGTGCGCGAAGCTCCGGCAGCGCCAGCAGACGGGCGCGGGCGGGTGCCGGAAGCTGCCGCAATCCGCGCAGCGCTGGACGACGAGCTCCCGGCGGCGACACGCGTCCCAGAAGGGCCGTGTGTCCTCGGTGATCGCCGGCGCCGGCATGCTCGGGGGCAGGTACGGCGTCCGCGTCATCGGCGGAGCAGGAGGGCGCTCGTCGGGATGCCGCTGCCGCTCGCGACGAGGCAGATCTCCGCGTCCGGCACCTGGCTCACGGCCGTGCCGCGCAGTTGCTTCACGCCCTCCACCACGTGGTTGAGCCCGTGGATGTAGGCCTCGGAGAGGCTCCCGCCCGCCGTGTTGGTGGGCAGCGCGCCGTCCGGCCAGGCGAGTGCGCCCGAGGCGGCGAACGGGCCGCCTTCGCCGCGCGCGCAGAAACCCAGGTCCTCGAGCTGGAGGAGCACCATGCCCGTGTAGTGGTCGTAGAGCTGCGCGCAGTCGACGTCGCCCGGGCCGATGCCGGCCGTCCGGTAGAGCGTCGCGGCCAGGCGCTGCGTGTTCCCGGTCGCGTAGTCGTCCTCGGGCATGTAGTGCATCGCCCACGCGCCGCAGCCGAAGCGCGGGCCGCTCCCCTCCGCCGCCGCCATGACGTAGACGGGCCGGTGGCGACAGCCTCGCGCCCGCTCGGCGGAGACGAGCACGAGCGCATCGGCCCCGTCGGTCTCGAGGCAGCAGTCGAGGAGGCCGAACGGCTCGACGATCGGGCGCGCCGCGGCGTGGTCGGCGAGCGTCATCGGCCGCCCGTGCATCACGGCGGCGGGATTGCGGTTGGCGTGCCGGCGGAAGGTCACCGCCACGTGGCCCAGGTGCTCGCGCGTCGTGCCGTAGAGGTGCATGTGGCGGCGGACGAGGAGCGCCATGCCGACCGTCGCGTTCACCAGGCCGAAGGGCAGCGCGAAGCCGAGCGCCGCGTCGAGCGGGCGTCCGCCCGCCACATCGCCCGCGAGTGCCCGCCCGAAGCGCTGGAACTGGCCCATGGCGATCGAGCGGTAGACGACGACGCAGCTCGCCATCCCGGTGGCGATCGCCATCGCAGCCTCGGCGACGGCCGCGCAGGCGCCGCCGCCGCCGACGATCCAGGTCATGCCGGCGTAGCGCAGCTCCGGCACGCCGAGGTCGGTCGCCACGAAGGCGGCCTCGTTGCGGTCGTTCGAGAACGAGGCGAAGCCGTCGACGTCGTCCACCGTGAGGCCCGCGTCGTCGACCGCCTTCACGATGGTCTCGAGCGCGAGCTGGTACTCGGTGCAGCGCGTGAGCCCGCCCCACTTGGTGTATTCCGACTGCGCGATACCCACGATGGCGGCCGCATCCTTCATGCGCCGGCCCAGAACTCCGGCCGCACGTCGGCCTCGGGCGGCGTGCCCCCGACGACGACCTCCGTCTCGAGCAGCCGGGCGCAGCCCGGACAGAAGTGCTCGCGGAGGACGACGGCGCCCGCCGCGCGCAGCGGCGCCGCCGCTCCGCTGACGGCGGTGTAGGCGGGGGTGCCGAGCGTCGTCTCGGCGACGGCCGCCCCCGCCTTCCAGGACCCGGGCGCGCGCGCGAGGCCTGCACCGCAGGCGGCGCAGCGAGCCACGAGCGCCCCACCGCTGCGCACCACCTCCACGACCGCGGAGAGCCGTCCGACCGGCGTCGCGGCACGCGGCGGATCGTCGATGCGCGTCTCGGGAGCGAGCGCCCGGGCGCGACGCCGAGACCGCACGGCCGCGCGCGCCGCCCGCGTCTTCTCCGCATCGACGGTCCATTGTCCGAGCACCACGCCGTAGACCGTGCGCGCCGTGTCCGCGCTCACGTAGCCTTCGCGCACGTCGGCCAGCACGCGCTCGGGATCGCGCTCGAGCGGATCGCCGAGGCCGCTGCCACTCGCGTTGGCGAAGCGGAAGACGTCGCCCGGGCCGAGCGGGATGCCGCCGGCGTTGAGGCCGAGCGACCGGGTCACGCCGTCGCGCTCGAGGTCGAACGCGGTGCAGGCGCCCGGATAGCCGCCGAAGAGTCCCGCGAGCGGGATCGCCCGCCGCATGCCGAGCGTCGTGCCCTCGAGCCGCGTCGCCTCGCCGTGCACCGTGAAGGCCGCCTCCACGCTCGCCCCGCCGCGGAAGCGGCCCGCGCCGCCCGCGTCGCGCCGGAGCCGCTTGTAGAGGTAGCGCACGGGGTACGTCTGCTCGACGGTCTCGACGTCGGGGTAGACGAGGCCCGGGCCGCCGTAGTGGCTGCCCGTCATGTCGATGCCGTCGCGGTCCCAGGCCCCGCCGGCGCCTACCGCGTTCCCGTCCATCACCAGGAAGGTCTCGGCGCCGTGCCAGGACGACAGCCCCATGCCGGTCGTGCCGCCGGGCGCCGTGATGCGCTCGGCGAGCCCGCTCGCCCGGAGCGCGCAGGCGAGCGCCTTCTTGAGGCACGTCTCGCCGAGCTCCATCGCCATCAGCCCGACGTGCATGTGGGCGGCGGCGATCGGCGCCGGCGGCCGCGCGTTGACGATCGAGCCCTCGGGCGCAACCACGCGCACGGGCCGCAGGATGCCGTCGGTGAAGGGGACGTCGGCGGCGAGGATCTGGTGCACGCGGACGACCAGCTCCGAGCGGACGATCTCGGGCTTCGAGTTGAAGAAGTACGGGCACTCGGGCGCCGACCCGCTGTAGTCGAACACGAGCTCCCGGCCGGCCACGCGGAGCGTGCAGCGGACGAGGAACGCCTCCTCGTCGAATTCCACCCAGCCCCGGTGGCGGTACTCGCCGCGGGGCAGCTCGGCGATGCGCGCCCGCAGCACGCGCTCCGAGCGCCGGCGGATCGCGCCGAGCGCCGCACGGAGGACGCTCGGACCCACCTCGCCCTCGAGCTCGACCACCTTCTCGGCGGCGACGTGGGTGCCGGCGACGAGGCTCTTCAGGTCCATCTCCACCGTCGCCGGCTGGCGAACGTTGTTGAGCACGAGCCGCCAGACGTCGTCTACCGGCTCGCCGCCGCTGAGGATGCGGAGCGGCGGCACGCGCACGCCCTCTTGATAGCAGTCGCGGGCGCCCGGCGCGAAGCTGCCGGGCACCATGCCGCCCATGTCGACCATGTGCCCCGACGCGCTCGCCCAGCCGATGCGCGCCCGGCGCCGGAAGATCGGGCGCATGACCACGACGTCCTGCAGATGGAGGCCGCCGCCATCGTGCGGGTCGTTGGCGAGGAACACGTCGCCCGGCGCGATGCTCCCGCCGAAGCGGGCGAGGACGGCGGCGACCGCCCCGGCGCAGACCCCGAAGTGGAACGGCACGGTGGACGCGGTGGCGACGATGCGGCCGGCAGCGTCGTAGAGGATGCAGGAGAAGTCACGGGCCTCGCTGATGACGGGCGAGACGGCCGTCTTGACGATCGCCGCGGCCATCTCGCGCGTGAGGTGCTGGAGGCGGTTGCGGACCACCTCGAGGGTGATCGGATCCAGTCCTTCAGCCACGGCTCACCTCGATGACGAGGCTCCCCCAGGCGTCGACGTGCGCCCCGTCGCCTGCCAGCACGAGGATGGTCGTGTCCCGCCGCTCCACCAGCGCCGGGCCGGTGAACGCCATGCCCGGAGCCAGACGCTCGCCGTCGTAGAGCGCGACCGGACGGCCGTCCTCGCCGCCCGGGAGCCACACGGTTCTCACGCCCCGCTGCGCTGGCGACGCATCCGTCGGGCCGAGCGGCGCCGGCGCGAGCGCCGGGCGTGGGAGGCGGGCGGTGGCGATCACACGGCAGTTGACCAGGTCGATCGGCGCCGCCGCCGCCAGCGCACCCGTGCCGTAGAGCTCGGCGTAGCGCGCGCGAAAGGCGTCGCCGAGCCGGCCGGCGTCGACGAAGGGCACCGTCACCTCCCACGTCTGCCTCCGGAAGCGGAGGTCGACCTGGCGGCTGAAGCTCACGCGCTCGGCCGCGAGGCCCTCGGCGGCGAGCGCGGCACCGAGCTCGGCCTCGAGCGTGGCGAAGCAGGCGGCGAGCTCGGCGCCGTCGGCCGGCAGCGGCCGGAAGACCGTGCACGCCGCCTCCCGGCGCACGTCGGCCGTCGCCGCGCCGACGGCCGAGAAGACGGCCGCGAGCGCCGGCACGATCACCCGGCCGAGCGCCAGCGCCCGCGCCAGCGGCGCGCCGAAGAGCGGGCCGCAGCCCCCGTAGCAGAGGAAGGCGAAGCGCCGCGGGTCGAGCCCGCGCTCGACGAGGAGCCCGTGGACCGCGAGCCGCATCTCCTCGAGCGCGAGCCGGTACATGCCGCGCGCCGTGGCGGCCGCCTCGAGGCCGACGGCGCGCCCCAGCCGGGCGACGGCGGCCACCGCGCCCTCGCCGTCGAGCACCATCCGGCCGCCGAGGAAGTTCTGCGGGTCGATCAACCCGAGCGCCACGAGCGCGTCGGTGAGCGCCGGCTCGCTCCCACCCCGTCCGTAGCATGCCGGCCCCGGATCGGCGCCGACGCTGCGGGGCCCGACCCGGAGGAGACCGCGTGCGTCACGCCACCCGACGCTCCCGCCCCCGGCCCCGATCGAGCCGACCGCCACCGTCGAGAGCGCGGTCGCCAGGCTCGCGACCTCGGCGCGGAGCCGCCGCTCGGCTGCTCCCGCATGAATGACCGCGACGTCGAAGCTCGTGCCGCCCATGTCGCCCGTCACCACCTCCGAGACGCCGAGGGCGGCGGCGAGGGCCTCGGCGGCGGCGACGCCCGCGACCGGCCCCGACTGCGCGAGCAGGATCGGCCGGGCACGCGCCGCGGCCGGCGACAGCGTGCCGCCGCTCGACTGCATGACGGCGGCCGGGACGCGGAGTCCCGCCGCCGCGAGCCGCGCCTCGAGCTCGTCGAGGAACGCCGCACACGACCGCGTCGTGTACGCGCTCAGCACGGTGGCGGTCATGCGCTCGTACTCGCGTATCACGGGCACGAGATCGGCCGAGCACGAGACCGGGAGTTCCGGGTAGCGCTCCCGGACGATCGCCGCCACCCGGCGCTCGTGCGCGGGATTGCGGAACGACCAGAGGAGACAGATCGCGAGGCTCTCGACCCCGTCTTCCCCGACCAGCCGCTCGAGCGCGGAGACGACCCCGGATTCATCGAGCGGGACCAGGACCGCGCCCTCGCGATCGACCCGCTCGCGCACCTCGGCGATGCGCCGGCGCGGGACGAGCGTCGGCAGCGGACGGCTCATGCCGCCGACACCGAGCCGGTGGCCGCGTGCCATCGGCCAGAGGTCGCCGAAGCCCTCGGTCACGAGGAGACCGGTCGGAGCGCCGGCGAGCTCGGCGAGGCAGTTCGTCACTACCGTGGTGCCGAGGCCGAGGTGCACCGCGTCGCCGAGCGCGCGGGCGAGCGGGACGCCGATCGCCGCGGCCGCGTCCTCGAGCGCGGCGAGCAGGCCGCACAGCGGCGCGCGAGGCGTGGTCGGCGCCTTGCCCCGCCAGCCGTGGACGCCGTCGGTCACGAAGCAGTCGGTGAAGGTGCCGCCGACGTCGATGCCGACCGAGTAGGCGGCCATCCGGCGCGCGACAATACACAGCGCCCGTCGCGGCTGGCAAGGCGGCGAGGCGGCTAAAGTTCTCGGGCCGACCGGTCGATGTAGTGGGCGGGGAGATGAGCCGCAGCGAACCAGCCGCAGCAGGCGCCGGGCCGGAGTCCGCCGCGGACGTGAAGGCCGCTTACCGGGCCGACACGGCGCGGATCCTGCGCCAGCGCCTGAACCTGACCGTCGCGCTCTTCGTCGCGCTGGTCGGCGTCTCGGTGGTCCTCGAGGGAGCCTACCATCCCGACCGCCAGCGGACCGCGACCCTCGTCTACCTGGCCGAGGTCATCGCCTGTCTCGCCGGCATCGTCGCCTGCCGCCGGCCGCGGTTGAGGGACCGGACCGCCGCCGTCGCGGCCACCCTGGCGGCCACCCTGGCCGTGCTCCTCAGCTGGTACAACGGCCACGTGGGCGGGCCGGTCGAGCGCTTCGCGACCGCGGAAGTCTGCCTCCTGAGCGGCCTCGTCGTCCTCCTTCCCTGGGGCTGGCGCCCGCAGCTCTTCGTCTCGGCCGTCTCCCTCCTGAGCCTGGCGCTGGCCGTGCCGGCACGCCCCTCCGACGAGCCCTTCGCGTACGCCATGCTCGCGCTCCTGACCGGCGGCACGACGTCCGTATGCGGCGCCATCTTCCTCGCCCGCTATCGCTATGCCGCCTTCGTCCGCACCGAGCTCCTGGTCCATGCCTCGGAGGTCAAGCAGGAGGAGGCGGAGATCGCGGAGGCGCTGGTCCAGGTCGGGGAAACGCTCAACGCCCAGCTCGACCAGACCGACATGCTCGAACGCGTGAGCCGGCTGGCGGTGGAGCGGCTCGCCTGCGACTGGAGCAGCACCTTCGTCTGGGACGGGCGCCGCGAGGCCTTCCGGCTGGCGGCGAGCGCCGGCACGCGGGCCGAGGTGTTGACCGAGCTTGCGCAGCTCGAGTTCCCGCCCGGCAGCCTCCCGGTCCTCGACGCGCTGCGCCCGGGCGAGGTGCTGGAGATCGCCGACTTCGAGAAGCAGTCGCTCGTGCCGGTCGAGCTGCCGCGGCGCATGGAAGCGTCGTCGGCGCTCTACGTGCCGATTGCCCGGCGCGACACCATCGTCGCCGTGCTCATCCACGGCTACCGCACGCGCACGGGGCCGTTCTCCTCCAAGCAGCGGCGCCTCGCCCTCGGCATCGCGCACACGACGGCGGTGGCGCTCGAGAACGCCCGCCTGATCGCCGATCTCCAGTCCGCAAGCCGGCTCAAGTCCGAGTTCGTGGCCATGATGTCCCACGAGCTGCGCACGCCGCTGAACGTCATCACGGGCTACACGGACCTCCTCGCCGAAGGGGCCTTCGGCCCGCTCGCCGGCAGCCAGCTCGACACGCTCGGGCGCATCCGGCGGAGCGCCCTCGAGCTGCTCGACCTCATCAACGCCACGCTCGACCTCGGACGGCTCGAGAGCGGGCGGGAGAGCGTCGCGCTCGGTCTCGTCAACGTCGACGGCCTCTTCGACGAGCTCGGCCGCGAGCTCGAGGCCATGGTGCCCGACGGCGTCGTCCTCCGCTGGCGCAACGATCTCGGCGTCCGGCCCGTCCCGAGCGACGGCGTCAAGCTGAAGACGATCTTGAAGAACCTGGTCGGCAACGCCCTCAAGTTCACGCCCGCGGGGAGCGTCGACGTGACGGCCACGTGGACGAGCGGCCGGCTCACGCTCGAGGTGCGCGACACCGGCATCGGCATCGCCGCGGCCGACGTGCCGGTCATCTTCGAGATGTTCCGCCAGGCCGACGGCTCCTCCACCCGGCGGTTCGGCGGCGTCGGGCTCGGCCTCCACATCGTCAAGCGGCTCGTCGAGCTGCTCGGCGGCACGGTCACCGTCGACAGCGAGCCTGGACGCGGCTCCACGTTCCGCGTGTGCGTCCCTGCACCCGGCGCCGAGCGCCAGCGCGCCGCCAGCGCATAGCATCCTACATAGCAGGTCGCACAGCCCTTGCCGCCTTTCGGGCAAGCGCTACCGTCGGCGGCCCCCACTCGTGTAAGGATGCCGCCCGGTCATGCGGACTGGACTCGCCACTGGTCTCTGCCGCGCGCGGCGCAGGGCTCTCGGGCTGCTGATGGCCGCCGGGCTGGTGCTCGCGGCCGGGCGCGCGTCCGCGATGCACCGCTGCGGCGACGACGTCGGCGGCAAGGCCGTGGCGTGCCGCTGCGGCGACCTGCTCGTGTCCTCGCGCACGCTCGGCGCGGCCGACGCGGTGACGAAGAAGCCGTGCGCCGGCAACGGCCTCGTCGTGGCGGCCTCCGGTCCGGTCAGGCTCGACCTCGGCGGACGCACGATTGCGGGCAACGGCCAGGGCGTCGGCGTGCTCGTCGTGCGCGGCACGCTCTCACTCGTCGGCCCCGGGAGCATCGAGCGGTTCGAGACGGGTGTCCGCGCGCAGGGTGAGGTGCCGCTCGCGAGCGTCGTCGCGGTCCGGCTCGCCGGCCATCGGCTCGACGGGCTGGTCGCGCAGGGCGACGGCTATTCGATCGAGGGATCGGTTGCCGAGGGCAACGGGCGCGACGGCTTCGCGCTCGGCGGCACCGGCTACGCGCTCGACGGCACCCGCGCGTCTGGCAACGGGCGCTACGGGTTCAAGCTCGTCGGCATGGGCGCGCACGTGGGCGGCGGGATCGGCAACGAGGCGCGCGCCAACGGCATGGACGGGTTCTGGCTGCTCGGCGGCATGCATCAGGTGGTGGGGGCGACGACCGCGGGCAACGGGGGCGACGGGCTCGTCGGTACCGTCGTGCACACGCTCTTTGCCGGCGTGCACGCCGACGCGAACGGTCGGAGCGGTCTGGTCGCGAGTGGGAGCGGGCTGGTCGTCCGCGACAGCACGGCGACGGCCAACCGCACCTTCGGCATCTGGGTCATGGGTCGAGGCGTCGAGGACGGCGGCGGCAACCGCGGCGCCGACAACGCGGGCCTCATGGGCCCCTCGGGGCACCTGTCCGAGATGATGAGCACGATGATGGCGCCCCTCGTCCAGTGCCGCATCGGCATGATGGGAGAATGCCGGTGAGCCGCTGGCTCCTCGTGGCGCTCCTCGTGGTCGGGCTTGCCCCGGCGCGCGACGCGGCCGCGGTCTGCACGGCGGCCGAGGTGATGGCGGGCTGTGGTGGCTCCTGCACGGCGAATTGCACCGCGACGGCTTGCACGATCACCCGCACGGTGAGCGTGACCCCGCCGGTCGCGGGCGGCGTCTGCACCTTCGACTTCGGGACACGCGAAGTCACGCTCGGACAGCCGGGCGCGAACGGCAACTTCATCGGCGGGTCGAACGCCTTCGAGATCCGCGCCGGCAAGCTGACCATCCTCTCGACCGGCAGGCTGAGTGCGTCCGGGGGCACGAGCGCGCCGGGCGGGATGATCACGCTGACGCTCGGCAGTGGCGGGCTCGACGTCGGCCCCGCCACGAGCGCGCGCGTCAACCCCGTGGACGCGAGCGGTGCCGGCGGCGGCACGCTGATCGTCGAGTCGGACGGCGACGTTTCGCTCGGCCGACTCGTCCTGGCCAGCGCTCGGACGACCTCGACCTCCGCCGGCAAGATCATGCTCACGGCGGGGCGCCAGGTGAGCAACGTGGTCGTGGCGTCGGGCAGCATCACGCTCAGGGGCGCGGCCGGCGAGGGACTGCGTGCAGAGGCGTCCTCGAGCTCGTCGAGCAAGGCGGGTGGCACCATCTCCCTCACCGCGAACGGGGGATCGATCGACATCGAGAACACCGTGAGCGTCTTCGGCGGTACGTTCGGCGGCGGCTCGATGGACCTCACCGCCGACAACGACGTGATCCTCGGCGTTCCGCCCGCCGGCGCGTTGCTCTCCGCGGATGGGTTCGGCGACGCCGGCTCGGGAGGCACGATCAGCGTGCTCGCCGGCGGCAAGGTGAGCGGCAGCGCCGGCCTCACCGGGGCGATCACCGCGGTCGGCCACAGCGCGGCCCTCGCCGGCGACCCCGGTGGCCTGGGCGGGACGATCTCCGTCGAGGCGCAGAGCGGCCCGGTCACGCTCGGCCCGGGCAGCAACGGGAAGATCGCGGCCGACGGCGGACCGGACGGTTGCGGCGGGGCGATCACCATCAGCAACGACACCGCGCCCGCAGAGATCACCATCGGGGTGCCGGTCACCGCCACCGGCGTGGGTCTCGACGGCGCCGGCGGCACCGTGTGCCTCGACGGCCAGGGCCCGGCCAGCTTCACACAGGGGATCGACGTGAGCGGCGGGGGCAGCGGAGGCGGCTCCCTCGACCTCGAGACGCTCGGCACGATCAGCACGGCCGGCGCCGTGCGCGCCGACGGCTCCGGCGGGGGCGGCTGCATCAGCTTCTGCGCCGGCGGGCTGGCCATCAACGGTGCCGTGAGCGTGGTTGGAAGCCCGAATGCGCCGGGGGGCGGCGTGATGGCCATCGCCGACGGCGCCGTCGCCCTGTCAGGCTCAGGCCTGGTCGACGCCTCGTCCACGGGGGACAACTCCGGCGGATGCGTCGACCTCGAGGGAGGCGGCGACCTCACGATCGCCCCGACGGCGGTCATCGATGCCGATGGAGGGGCAGTCACCGGCAACGCCGGTGGGCTCATCTGCCTCGTCTCCGGCACCCCCGACCTCCCGGGCGACCTCATCGTCAACGGCAAGGTGCACGCGAAGGGCTCCTCGCCAACGGTGAGCGCGCTCGCCTCGCTCGAGGGGTGCACGATCCACTTCGGACCGACCGCGGCCCTCGACACGAGTGGAGATCGCCAGGCGCGGAACACGCTGCGCGCAAGGCGCGCGCTCGTCGTCGATCCCGGCGCGCAGATCAAGACGACCGACGGCGGCGATCCGAGGAGCCGAAACCGCGTCACGCTGCCGATCGGTGCCACGGTGCCCGCGGCCGGCTTCTCGCCGCCGCTCGCCCCCCCGAGCCCGATCTGCGTCGGCGGGACGGGGGCCGGTCAGCCGTGCAGCGTGGACGGCGATTGCGGCGGCGGGACGTGCGGGGCCCCGGGCGACGTGCAGCTCCTGCCGTTCTGTACCGCTGTGGGCCAGCTCGCCTGCCTGACACCCTGCCCGGTCTGCGGCAATCAGCTGATCGAGTTCCCCGAGACCTGCGACACCGGCGGCCACCCGGACGCCTGCTGCAACGCGACGTGCCGCACACCCTTCTGCAACGACCTCGACGCCTGCACGACGGACGCGTGCTCGGTGGCGGCCGGCGGTTGCACGCACACACGCATCGAGGGCTGCACGACGACCACCACGACCTTTCCGCGGCCGACCACCACCACGACGACGATCACGACGACCACGACCGCGCCACCGGCAACGACCACGACGACGCTCGAGCCGACGACCACCACGTCGACGACGACCACATCCACCACCACGACCGAGCCGCCGGTCACCACCACCAGCGAGCCACCCACGACCAGTACGACGACCGTGACGACGTCCACCACGGTCGAGCCGACCACAACGACCTCGACGACCACGATCACCACCACGACGACCGAGCCGCCGACCACCACCACCACCACCGAGCCACCCACGACCAGCACGACGACCGTGACGACGTCCACCACGGTCGAGCCGACCACAACGACCTCGACGACGGCCACCACCACTCAACCGCCGGTCACCACCACCACGACGACAAGCACCACGACGACAGTCGCGCCGGAAACAACCACGACCACCCTCCCGGAGACCACCTCGACCACCCTGCTCGAGACCACGACCACGTCGACCGAGCCGCCAACGACCACGAGCTCGACGGCGACGACGCTCGTGACCACCACGACCTCCTCGACCGCGCCTCCGGTCACCTCCACCTCCACGACCACGCCACCGACCACGATTCCGCCTTGCGACGCGCTCGCCGGGCTCGACGAGGTCGACTGTCGAGTCATCGAGGTCCAGCAGGTGCTCCTGGAGACCTCCCCGACGGAGGTGGGCGGCGGGAAGCAGCAGGCCCGCCTGGTATCCCGTGTGAGGTCGCTGCGCAGTACGCTCGAGGGCGCGCGCTCCGCACACGGCCGCCGCGCCGCGAGCAAGCTGTCGCGCGCGAAGAAGCTGCTCCGCGGGTTCGTCGCCGCCGTGCAGCGCGGTCAGCGTGCCGGGACGGTTCACGGCCCCGTTGCCGAACGGCTGCTCGCTCAGGCCGAGCGAGCCCAGTCGGATCTCGCGCCGCTGCGGCCCTCGCGGGCGCTCAGTCCTCGCGCTTGAGCCCGTAGCGCTGGAACTCGGACAGGAAGGCGAGGCTCTCCATCGGCGCGCATGCGGTCGAGGTAGACCTTGCCGTCGAGGTGGTCCATCTCGTGCTGGAGGATGCGCGCGTGAAAGCCCTCCGCCGTATAGCGGAGCGCCTGCCCGTCGCGGCCGAGCGCCTCGACCTGGAGGTGCGTCCAGCGCGGCACCCTGCCGCGCAGGTCCGGGACGCTGAGGCAGCCCTCCCAGTCCTCCTCCTGCTCGTCGCCGACGGGCGCGATGCGGGGGTTCACCAGGACGGTGAGCGGGATCGCCGGTGCGTCCGGGTAGCGCGGGTTCGCGGCGACGCCGTAGACCACCAGCCGCCGCGAGACGTGCACCTGGGGCGCGGCGAGCCCGACGCCGTCGTACTCGGCCATCGTCTCCAGCATGTCGGCGATCAGCCGCTGCGTGTCCAGCGCGGCGAGCGCCTCGGACGGCACCGGGTCGGCCACGCAGCGCAGGACCGGATGACCGAGGCGTGCGACCTTGAGGATCGCCATGCGGCCTCTCTGGCAGATCGGACCTGAAGCGACAAGGAGGCCGCGCACGACGCGCTGGTGCGCAGCGGCGTTTGACGCCCGAGCGGCCGCCCTCTACGGTCGGCACCGGCGGTGAGCACGGGGCTGGTCGACGTCCTGCTCGTATCGGCGTGGGCGGCGCTCGCCGTCGTCGACCTCCAGGCCGCTCGGAGCGAGCGCGGGGCTCGCCGTGCGCTCGGCCCCGCGCTCGTGGGTGGACGGCGGCCGCACGCGGCGCTCCTGATCCTGCTCGTGGCGGCGACCGTCGCCGGCCTGGCACTGATCGAGCGCAGGGCGGGACGTCTCGCAGCGCCACCGTGGCTCGCGAGCGCGGGGCTCGCCCTCGCCGCCGGCGGTCTCGTCCTGCACGTCCGCGCGCGTCACGCGCTCGGCGCGAGCTGGTCCGGCGTCGTGACGGTGCGGGCGGCACAGACCGTCGTCGAGCGCGGCCCCTACGCGGTGGTCCGGCATCCGATCTACGCCTCGCTCCTGCTCCTCGCGGCGGGCTCGCTCCTGGCGCACCCGTCGGCCGGGACGGCGTGCCTCACCTTCGGCTTCGGAGTGGGGCTCGGCCTCAAGATCGTCGTCGAGGAGCGCGCCCTTCGCCGCGTCCTCGGTGCGGCCTACGCGAGCTACGCCGCGCGTGTCCCCGCCCTCATACCGCGGCTTCGCCGCCGCGGCCTCGCGGCTCCCGGCGGAGGCAGCGGGACCAAATGCCCCACCCGCTGACCAGGGTGCCGCCTTCCGTCCCGTTCCGAGCACGCGGCCGCGTGCAGCCGGCCTGAATTCGCCGGCAACTCATCTGGCACCGACCTTGCTGCCCCAAGCGGCGGATGGGTCACGATCCTGGGCGCGCGCAATCGACGGCGGCACCGTATGCCGTCGCCCTGCTGGCAAGCACGGTGGCGCTCGCGTTGACGTTTCTCGTCTGGCCCCGTCTCGAGACCACGCCCTCGCCGCTCTTCTTCGCGGCCGTGGTGGTGAGCTCGTGCTACGGCGGCGTTCGCCCGGCCCTCCTGGCGACCGCGCTCGCCGCCCTCGCGACCTGCTACTTCTTCGTGCCCCCGGTGCATTCGCTCGCGATCGAGAGCTTCGATGACGCGCTCCGTGTCGGCATGTTCGTGCTGGTGGCGGTGCTCACCGGGTCGCTGAGCGCCGCCCGGCGACGCGCCGAGGCCGAGCGCGGCCAGCAGGCGGTCGTCGCCGAGGTCGGCCGGCTGGCGCTCGCGGGCGGCGAGCTCTCGGGGCTCATGCACCAGGCTGCCACGCACGTCGCCCGGACGCTCGGCATCGAGTACGCCGCCGTGTGGGAGCTGCCGGGCGACGGTCGAGCCGCGTCGCTGCGCGCGGCCGTCTGCTGCCGGGGGGGCATGGTGGAGGATGTCACGCTCGATCCCGACGTGCTCTCCGACGCGTCCCTCCTGATCGACGACGGCGCGAACCTACCCGCGCGCAACGGCGTCACCCTCGTGAAGGTGATCATCCGCGGGCCGGAGGGAGCGCTCGGCGTCGTCAGCGCGCACGCCACGCGGCCGCGACGTCTCGCGTCCCACGACGGCCACTTCTTGCAGGCGATCGCCCACGTGCTCGGCGAGGCGATCACGCGCAAGCGGGCCGAGGAGCAGCGAGCGGCTCTCCTCGCCCGGGAGCGCGCCGCCCGTGCGCACGCGGAGGCCGCGAGCCGCGCCAAGGAGGACCTGCTCGCCACCGTGTCGCACGAGCTGCGCGCGCCGCTGGCGCAGCTCGTCACCTGGTCGCGCCTGCTTCGCCGCGGAAAGGTGGACGAGACCGCGCTGGAGGCGATCGACCGCAGCACGCGCACGCTCGAGCGGCTGGCCGGCGACCTCCTCGACGTGGCCCGCATCACCGCCGGCAAGCTCTCGCTGGCGATCCGTCCGCTCGTGCTGGGGGGCACCGTGTCGGGCGCGCTCGATGCCCTGCGCGTGGCGGCCGAGGCGAAGGGCATCGCGCTCGAGGAGGACCTGGGGGCCGAGCCCTTGCAGGTGCTCGCCGATCCGACGCGCCTGCAACAGGTGGTGTGGAACCTCGTCGGCAACGCCGTCAAGTTCACGCCCCTCGGCGGTCGCGTCCTGGTCCGCCTCCGGCGCGTACACGGGCGCGCGCGGCTCACGATCACCGACACCGGAAGAGGCATCAGCGCCGCCTTCCTGCCCCACGTCTTCGAACCCTTTCGCCAGGCCGGGGGGACGCAGCAGGGCCTCGGCCTCGGACTCGCGATCGTCCGCGAGCTCGTCGAGCTCCACGGCGGCACCGTCTGCGCGGAGAGCGCGGGCGAGGGCCGCGGCGCACGGTTCACCGTCATCCTTCCGCTGGCGCCGGCCGCGACGGAGGCGCTGGGCGGCGGCTCGATGACCGCGTGCGCGTCCTGAACGGGCGCCGCCACTTCGAGTTCTCCCTCGCCGACGGAACGAAGCGGGAGTACCCCGTTGGCGAGGCATTCTTCGAGCTCGGGGACAAGCGCGCGACGTCGAAGGTCTTCTTCGCGCCTCCATCCGTGACCCCGCTGCTCGGCGCGTTCACCCTCGAGAGCCTCGGCTTGATGGTCAACCCGGTGACCCGCGAGCTCACGCCCATGCGGCTCATCCTGGCGGCGGGCGTCGGTGGCCGTCGATCGAGATAGCGCGCATCCACGACTGTCGAGCCAGGAACCGACCGCGATCGTTTCCTGAAGTTACCCAGCCGGGTATGAACTGCAGCGGTGGCGTCCCTCGACCTCGACACCCGCGTCTCCGGCGCCGCCGGCCGCTACCGGGCCGTCATCTCACCCGAGTGGGAGGTCTGGGGGCCGGACGGCGGGTACGTCGCCGCGATCGCCCTCCGCGCCGCCGGGGCCGAGGCACGTATCCCTCGCCCCGTCGCCTTCGCGGCGCACTATCTCTCCGTGGCGCGCTTCGCGCCGGTCGACCTCGAGGTAACGGCCGTCCACCGCGGCCGGCGCTCCGAGTCGCTCCGCGTGTCGATGACACAGGAAGGGAAACCCGTCCTCGAAGCGATCGTACGCACCGCAGCGGAGCTTCCGGGCCTGACACACGAGCACACCGAGCCGCCCGACGTTCCCGGTCCCGAGGGCCTGCGATCCTCCGACGAGGTCTACGCAGGCCAGCCGACGTTCCCCTTCTGGCAGAACCTCGAGGGCCGACCCGTCGACCCGGACCTGTGGCGCGAGGGGCGCCCCGCGCGACCGCCCCTCCTCCACCAGTGGTACCGCTACCGGCCCGTCGCTCGCTTCGACGATCCGTTCGTGAACGCCGGCCGCGCCCTCGTCCTGATCGACACGCTCGTCTGGCCGGCGGCCTGCCAGCGGCACGTGGCGCCGCCGTTCACCGCGCCGAACCTCGACGTCGTCGCGTGGTTCCACCGCGCAGCCGACGACTCGGAGTGGCTGCTCGGCGACGCGGTCGCGCCGATCGCCGAAGGCGGTCTGCTCGGCGGCACGGTCCGCATCTGGAGCGCCGATCGCCGCCTCGTCGCGACCGGCGGGGCGCAGCTCCTCTGCGTCCCGGGGTCCGGCCCTGCGCCCCGCCTCATACGGCAACCGTCTTCCACACCCCGGACCGGAAGCGCGCGCCCTTGAGGACCGAGCGCGCGAGGTAGTCGCCGACCAGCGCCAGCCAGAGCCAGCCGACGCCGAGGCCGAGCGCGAACGTCACCAGCCAGGCGAAGCCGAGCCGGCAGACGTAAAAGCCGAGGAAGACCGCGACCAGGGGGAAGCGCGTGTCGCCCGCGCCCCGGAGCGCGCCGCCGAGCGTGAAGTCGAGCGCCATGAGCGGCTGGCAGGCGGCGAGCACGCGAATGAAGGAGACCGTGTCGGCGACGACGGCGGCGTCATCGACGAAGAGACGGGCGATCGGCCGCGCCGCCGCGAAGATCAGGACGCCGGCCGCGGTCATGAGCCACACGGCGAGCCGGACGGCTGCCCGGCCGCTCCGTTCGGCGTCGTCGGGGCGCCGCGCGCCCAGGCTCTGTCCGATCATCGTTGCCGCGGCGGCCGCGAAGCCGAAGCCCGGGAGGAAGGAGAGCGAGAGGATGCGGACGCCGATGAAGTACGCGGCGACGGCGGCCGTTCCGTGGTGCGCGGCGAACACGATGTAGAGGAAGAAGCCGACCTGCATGAGCAGGTGCTCGATCGCCGCGGGGTAGCCGATGCGGAGCACCCGCCGGACCACGTCGGGTCGAAGCCGCAGCGGGCGCCCGCGGAGCGCGAGCACGAGCCGGCCGCGCGCGAGAAGCGCGAGGCCGAGGAGCGCGCCCGCGGCAAAGGCGACGACGGTGGCGATCGCCGCCCCGGTCACGCCGAGCGGCGGGAGGCCGAGGCGTCCGAAGATGAGGCCGTAGGCGAGCACCACGTTCACGGTTCCGACAACGGCGCCGATCGCGAGCGGCGTCCGCGTGTCGCCCGCCCCGCGCAGGCTCGAGATCATGACGAAGAGCAAGGCGCTGGCGGGCACGCCGAGCATGACGACCCTGAGGAATCGCGTCCCTGTCCCGATGACCGCGTCGTCCACGCGGAAGGCGGCGACGAGCGCCGGCGCCCAGGCGAGGACGGGGAGGATCATCAGGACGGCGACGGCGACCGCCGTGAGCAGCGACTGGCGGAGCGTCTCCTCCGCCGCACCCCGCTCTCCCGCTCCCACGTGGCGGGCGACGATCGCGAGCGCACCCATCCCGAGGGCGAACATCACGGCGTCGACGGCGCCGAGGATCTGGACGCCCACGCCGACGGCGGCCACCGCCGTCCGGCCGAGCCGGCCGACCATCAGCATGTCACAGAGGCCGACGAACGACTCGATGGAAAACGAGAAGATGACCGGCCACGCGAGCGCCCACGTCGCCCGCAGGAACTCGGCCTCGGGCGCGCGGCCGGCTTCCGCGGCGACGGGGATGGAGCGAGCCCGTGCCATCCCCTCCCCCGTGGCCGCCCCGTCCATCGCGGCGCGCGTATCACGCGCGCCGAACGAGGGTCAACGCGCGCGCCTCCACGACCGTGCGCGCGCAAGCGGGCGCTCGCTGTCCTCGAGCTGACGCGGTCGTGAGCATCTGTCGATTCAGGCGTCCGCGATGCCGACCCGGCCGCCCACGAGGATCGCCATCGGCACGAGCGCCTCGCGACCTGCCCGGACGCGGCCCCGGATCACCGGCGACCATGCAGCTCGATGGCCGCCCGGTAACCAAGGCGGACGATGCGAAAGCTCGTCGTCTTGCGAGTGTCCTTCGACAAGGCCATGGCCAACGCGTCGAGGTCGGGGGCAACCAGGTAGTCGCCGGTCTTGCGATCGATGGCGACGAACTTGCCCCGTCCGCGTCGCCCGAGCTGTCGGGCGACGCGTCGACGGATGGCCTCGAGGTTGACCGAGGAACGCTCCATGATGCCGCCGACGAGATGATTCTACTCTCTTCGCACACGTGCAAGGTGGGTGGAAACGGTGGTGGTGGTCGAAGAAGACCGCCCGGTTCGAGAAGGCGACGCCGCAGGGGAAACAGAAGTACGGCGCCGTCACGAAGACGTCATGCGTCCTCCTCACAGGCGGCGCCGCGCCGCGAGCCACCAGCCGAGCACGCGCTTGACCGTCGGGGTGAGCCGCCGGCGGTTGTACTCGTCGGCGGCCTTGCGGATCGCCTCGGCCTCCGTAGGGTAGGGATGGATGACGCCGGCCAGCGTGGCGAGCCCGAGCCGGCGCGTCATCGCGAGCGTCACCTCGGAGATCGTCTCCCCCGCGTGCGCGGAAACGAGGGTCGCGCCCAAAATGCGGTCCTTTCCGCGCTCGAGGTGGACGCGGAAGAAGCCGGCCTCATCCCCGTCGAGCACGGCGCGGTCCATGTCCGCCATCGGAACGGTGATCGTGTCGACCGCATGACCGCGCGCCTCGGCCTCCTCGGCGTACAGGCCCACGTGCGCGACCTCCGGCGACGTGTACGTGCACCATGGGACGTGGAGCCCGGTCGCCTTCTTCCAGCCGCCGAAGAGCGCATTCGCCAGCACGATACGCGCGAGGGCATCGGCCATGTGAGTGAACTTGAAGCGCGAGGCGACGTCGCCCGCCGCATAGATGCGGCGGTTCGTGGTCTGGAGATAGTCGTTCACGGTGACGCCGTCGCGGCCGTGGGCGACGCCCGCGGCCTCGAGGCCGAGCCCCTCGACGTTGGGCGCCCGTCCGGCGCCGACGAGGATCGCGTCGCAGGCGACCTCGCGGCGCGCGCCGCCGGCCTCGTAGACGAGGACCTTGTCCCGGCCGCGCCGTTCGGCGCGCTCGATCCTGGCGCCGAGCACGATCGCGACGCCGTCGGCGCGGAGCCGCCGCTCGACGACCGCCGCCGCATCCGGGTCCTCCTTCCCGAGCACCTGCGGCAGCATCTCGAGCGCCGTCACGCGGCTGCCGAGCCGGCAGAAGGCCTGCGCCAGCTCGCAGCCGATCGGGCCGGCGCCGATGACGGCGAGCCGGCGCGGCAGCTCCGTCAGCCAGAAGACCGTCTCGTTGGTGAGGTAGCCGACCTCCTCGAGCCCCGGGATGGGCGGCGCCGTCGCCCGCGCCCCGGTGGCGATGACGGCGCGCGTGAAGGTGAGCCGCCGGCCGTCCACCTCGAGCGCCGCCCGGCCGGTGAAGCGGCCGTCGCCGAGGAAGACGTCGACGCCGAGCCGCGTGAAGC
>VBKF01000111.1 GCA_005888095.1 Deltaproteobacteria bacterium
CATCAACCGTCGCGGACGTGACCGCCACGGCGTTGCGGGTGGGATTCTCAACCTCGACCTCGTAGCGCGTCTTCCCGTCCGGTAATCGGAGCTTCACCTTGAAACCCGACCAGGTGTCGGGGATGCACGGTGCGACACGCAGCGTGTCGCCGCCCTCGAGCGTCACGCCGAGCACGGACTCGAGCGCCACCCGGAACATCCAGCCGGCCGAGCCCGTGTACCATGTCCACCCCCCGCGCCCCACGTGCGGCGGGACGCCGTAGATGTCGGCGGCGACGACGTAAGGCTCCACCCGATAGACGTCGACGGCGTCCCGCGTGCGCGCATGGTGCGCGGGGCTCAGCATCTCGAGCAACGCCGCGGCGCGATCGCGCCGGCCGAGCTCGGCCATCGCGCGCACCACCCAGAGCGCGGCGTGCGTGTACTGGCCGCCGTTCTCGCGGATGCCGGGGACGTAGCCCTTGATGTAGCCGGGGTCGTGCGGCGTGCGGTCGAAGGGCGGCCAGAGCAGGTGGACGAGGCCCGCGTCCCGGGAGACGAGCTCGCGCTCGACCGCGTCCATGGCGCGGGCCGCGCGCTCGCGCGGGGCAGCGCCTGAGATGACCGCCCACGCCTGGGCGAGCGCGTCGATCCGGCACTCGTCGTTCGTCGCCGAGCCGAGCGGCGTCCCATCGTCGTAGTACGCGCGCCGGTACCAGGCGCCGTCCCAGCCCGCCTTCTCGAGCGCGGCCCGGACGTCGGTCCGGTAGGCTCGGTAGCGTCCCGCGCGCTCCTGATCCCCGCGCCGCTCGCAGAGGAGGATGAACTCGCCGAGGACGAAGTACAGGAAAAACCCGAGCCACACGCTCTCGCCGCGCCCTTCCCGTCCGACGCGGTTCATGCCGTCGTTCCAGTCGCCGGTGCCCATGAGCGGCAGGCCGTGCGGCCCGCGCGTGAGCGAGCGGTCGAGTGCGCGACAGCAGTGCGCGTACACGTCGGCCGTCTCCTCCGACGGTGCCGGCAGCAGGTAGGCTTCGTCCTCGCCAGGCTGGAGCGCGCGTGCCGTGACGAAGCCGACCCGCTCGTCGAGCACGCTCCCGTCGCCGGTCGTCCGCACGTAGAAGGCGGTGACGTAGGGCAGCCAGAGGAGATCGTCGGAGAATCGCGTGCGGGTGCCCCGGCCGCCCGGTGGGTGCCACCAGTGGAGCACGTCGCCCTCGACGAACTGGTGCGCCGCGTGCAGGAGGATCTGCGCCCGCGTGAGCTCAGGCCGCACGTAGACGAGGGCGGCGGCATCCTGGAGCTGGTCGCGGAAGCCGAAGGCGCCGCCCGACTGGTAGAAGGCCGAGCGGCCCCAGAGCCGGCAGCCGAGAGTCTGATACCCGAGCCAGCCGTTCACCATGAGATCGATGGCAGGCGAGGGCGTCTCCACCTGGACCGCCGAAACCGTCTCCCGCCAGAACGCCCGTACCTCGTCGAACGCCTCGTCCAGCGCAGCCGCACCCCGGTACCGCGCGATGAGCGCGCGTGCTGCGCCCAGGTTCGTCGTCTCGCCGAGAAGAAACGCGCACTCGACCGTGACGCCGGGCGCCAGCGGCAGCGTGACCTGCAGCGCGGCGCACGGATCGAGGCCGGCTCCCGTCCGGCCGTCGAGCCCCGCGGCGTCCGTGAGCGCCGCGGGGTCGGCCGGCGTCCCGTTCCGGCCGATGAAGGCGGTGCGGTCACCGGTGACCCGAACCGCCCCTTCCGTAACGGCCGCGGCGAAGACGACCCCGTCGGCGAATTCACCGTTTGCCGGGTTTCGCGCCAGCACTGCGCCCGAGTCGGGGTCGAATTCGGTGACGACGCTCCGCGCCGGGAGGACGCCGAGCACGAGCCGCGCGTAGGAGAAGACTGACAGCCGGCGCGCCCGCGGACCGGTGTTCCTGAGCCGCAGCCGGACGACCTTCACGGGGTCGTGCCGTGGCGCGAACAGGCACACCTCCTGCTCGAGTTCGCGGCTCGAGTGCCGCCAGAGCGAGCAGCCGAAGCCGTGCCTCACCTCGAAGGGCGCAAGCGGGGCGACGGGGCCCGGCAGCGGCGACCAGAAGACGCCCGCGTCCTCGTCGCGCACGTACAGCGCCTCGCCGTGCGGGTCGGCGATCGGGTCGTTGTACCAGGGCGTCAGGCGGTTCTGCTGGCTGTTCCGGCTCCACGTCGTGCCGGCGCCGGACTCGCTCACCAGAAAGCCGAAGCGCTCGTTGGCGACGACGTTGACCCAGGGCATGGGCGGCCGCTCGCCGTCGACGCGGACGACGTACTCGCGGCCGTCGGGCGTGAAGCCCCCGTAGCCATTGTCGAAGAGGAGGGGCGTCTTCTCGCGCCGCTCGCCCTCGGGCTCGGCACGAGCGGGGCGGAACGTGCGCGTCGTCCTCGGGCTGCCGCCAGCGGGCGGCGAGGTCACTGGCGACAGATCGATCTCGATACCCTTGGCGCGCCAGAACGCGTGCGCCTTCCGCAGCGTCTCGGCGTCGGGACGGGACGTGGGGCAGCCGTAGAGGATGGCGCCGGCCAGCTCGTGGAAGTGCTCCGCCTCGGATTCGGCGAGACCGAGCCTGTCGAGCAACGCGCGCGCGCGTGCCTCCGCTCCCGCGAGCACGGCCTCGGCCGCCTCGGCGTGACGCCGTGCGAGCGCGACCGCCGCGTCGCGGGTCTCGGCCGCGCCGAGCAGCACGACGAGCCGCGTGCTCTCGCCCGGCGCGAGCACGACGGTGCGTCTCAGGCAGAGCACCGGATCGAGCACGCTGCCGGTGGTGCCCGAAAGCGGCGCACGAGAGACGAGCCCCAGCGGTTGTGCCGGGCTCCGGCCGCGCCCGACGAACCGCGCCCGGTCGGTCTCGTACTCGAGCGCGCCCTCGCCGCCGAGCGCGTGCAGCATCCACGGCGTCCGCTCGCCATGACTGCGCGGCCGGCGGCGCGCCAGGAGCACGCCATCCGCGTACTCCGTTTCGACGAACAACTTCGAGAAGGCCGGGTGCGACGCGTGGGCGGCGGCCTCGTTCAGCACCACCTCGGCGTAGGTGGTGACGTCGATGCGGCGCGGCCGGCTCGAGCGATTGACGAGGTGCACGATCCGGACCTCGACATCGGCGTCCGGCGCGACGGCGACCTCGAGACGCGCCTCGATCTCGTCGTCGAGCCGCGCGATCGTCACGACGCCGGGGCGATGGTGGGCCTGGTACCGCTCGGCGGGCCGCCGGACGGGCTGATGGCCGAGCGACCAGAAGGTCCCGCGGTCGAGATCGCGCACGTAAAGGAAGAATCCGTCGGCGTCTTCCGTCCGGTCGGCGGTCCAGGCGGTGAGCGCCAGGCCGTTCCATGCCGAGTAGCCGGTCCCGGCGCCGGTCAGCAGGACGATGTAGCGGCCGTTCGAGAGGAGACGCGCGTGCGGCGCCGGGTCGTCGAGAGAGCCTAGATCGCTCATGTCGAGCCCGGCTCGTACCCGAGCACGACGTCGGCCGGGCATTCGGTGATGACGGCGCCGTCGGCCGTGAAGGTGTCGACGGACTTGCCGTTCACCTTGACGGAGCGGAGCGGCCGCCCGAGCGGCGAGCTCACGACGATCTTCCCGGGCGGCACGGCGAGGTCGCCGCTCAGCCGGAAGCGGACCGCGTCGGGCCCCTCTGCGCGCAGCGTGTAGTTGAGCACCCCGTAGTGGGTGGGGAGGCGCTTCACGACGACGCCGGGCTCCTCGCGCACCCACGCGGCCGGCACGCCGGCGGCCAGCACGAGCGTGCCGTCCGACTCGCGCTCGTAGGCGAACAGGCTCCGGACGGATCGGATGTAGCCTGCCCCCACCCATGTGTGGGGCATGTCGCCGATGAACCTCGGCGCCGTCGGGTCACGCCAGGCGATCTCGGCCCACTCGTTCCAGCCGACGGGCCGGCGGTCGGCGAGGAACCAGTCGAGGAGCGCGAGGGCGCGCTCGCGCTGGCCGAGCCGGACGAATGTCCCGACGTTGCGGATCTCGTACGGCGTGTAGGCGTCCGAGTCGGCCGCCCCGTCCTTGCGCTTCTCGAACTCCTCCCAGTAGCGGTCGAAGGTGCGCGACAGGGCCGGCTCGGGCAGGTTCCCGAGCTCCCCGCCCGGCACGATCGCGATCGCCGTCGACGTCGGGTCGAAGTCGCCGAGCTCGACCGACCCGGGGATGTAGTCGATCCCGTGATCGGCGACGGTGCGCGCGATGGACGTGTACAGCGACTCGCGGAAGGCATCGCGGAGCGCCGCGAACTTCGTCGCGTGGTCCTCATCGCCAACGACGATGGCCAGGGCCGCCGCGTCCTTCAACCCCCGGAGCGCGAAGAAGTCGTCCCAGTAGGAATGCACGGGATGCGCCGCGTACCCTTCGTGGCTGATCGACTCGGGCAGGAGGCCGTACAACGCCTGCTTGTCCGGCGCCCGGAACTCCTCGGTCATGCGCCGCTTGCGGAGCGACGACAGGTAGTCGACGGCGCGCACCACGCGCGGCCACATGTCGGCGAGGAAGCCGACGTCGTGGGTGAAGCGGTAGTACTCGGCGATCCCGAAGATGAACGCCCCCGGGCTGTCGTTCTCGACCACCGGGTCCGCCCCGCGGCGGTCCACGCAGCACGGCACCTTGCCGTCGGCCGTCTGATAGCGGGCGTACCACTCGAGGAAGTGGCGCACCTCCTCCACCGTTCCGAGCTGCAGGAGCGCCACCGAGGTGAGGGCCCCGTCGCGGATCCACGAGCGCGCGTAGTTCCGGGAGCCGGGCCGGAGCGCCGGGCCGTCGCGGTTGATGAGGATGTAGGCGAGCGTCGTCTTCAGCGTGCGCACGATCTTCTCGGCGCTCGGCGGCAGGGCGATCTCGACGCGGTCGAGCACGTTCTGCCAGTGCCGCCGGGCCTCTTCGTGCCGCTCGGCGACCCACGCCGCACTCCCGTCGGACCCGAGACCCGCGGCCGCAACGCGCGCGTCGTGCCAGGGCACGGCAAGGTCGACCTCGGCGTGCGCCCGTGGCTCGAGGTAGAAGTTGTACTGCAGCGCGCCCGACGCGAAGCCGAAGGGGTCCGAGACGTCGGTCTGGGGCGGCACCTTGCCGCGCACGAGGAACTGCGTGACGGAGCCTTCCTCGAAGGTGCCGGCGCCGAAGTGGTCGGTCGGCGTGATCGACACGACCGCCTTGTCCCGGTTGACCCACACCGTGCGCCCGTCGAAGCGCATCTCCTGGATGTGCGTCACGCCCCCGGTCATGTTGAGCGACTGCCAGGGCGGGCTCACCTGGAACGGACGGATGGCGAGGAAGAGCTGCACGGGCTCGCCGTCGTCGCCGTGGTTCTCGACCCGGTAGCGCGCGAGCAGGGTCGACCGTCCCGCCTCCCCGGTCGCGAAGGCGGTGACGCGGAGGCCGAGGCGGTTGTGCCGCCACGTGACGGACGGAATCGGCAGGTAGCCGTCCTCCAGCGACTGCTCGGTGCGCGCGGCGCTCCAGGTGACGAGCCCGCCGTCGGTGTAGAGGAAGGGCTCGATCGAGAACGCCCCCTTCTCGACCTCGAGCATGCCCTCCTCGTTGAGGATCGCCTGCTTGTCGTCGCCCTCGACGCCGACCTCCGTCCAGTAGGTCTGCTTCCCGTAGAGGTACTTGGGGTACGTGCCGGCCGGCGCATCCCGCGCGATCGCCCCGAAGAACTGGTTCGCGGAAGCGGAGAACTCGAAGGGCTTGACGGCGAGCGCGACGATGCCGTAGCCGCGCCCGCGGCTGCTGCGCTGCATGGCGAGGCGGATGAAGCGCGACTCGGCGTCGGGCATGTAGATGTAGTCCCGGCCGCCGTGACCGGTCGCCGTCCGGTAGGCCGTCGTCCACGCCGAGCCGTCGCTCGACACCTGCACTTCGAAGGCCACCGCGTAGTCGTCGGCGTCCCAGTCGATGACGAGCCCGCCGTACTCCCGGTTCCTGCCGAAGTCGATCATCGCCCACTGCTCGCGCGGGAGCGGCGCGCTCTTCCAGGCGGTGGCGCCGTCCTGGTCGAGCATGAGCGGCGGCTCGTGGCCGGGAAGGAAGGTCGAGGCCTGGGCCGCGGGCGCCACCCCGTCCTGCCCAGCCGGCTCGCGCGTCTCGAAGCCGAGGTCGCCGATCCAGATCGAGCCGCTGCCGCCCTCCCCCGCCGAGATCGCGAGCTCGATGGCGCCCACCTGCTTCGGCTCCCCGCCGCCCGCGGGACCCCACGCGAAGTCCAGGCGCGACTTGCGGATGGTCATCCGCTGCCACTCCCGCGGAAAGACGTAGTCGCGCTGGTTGCGCCACCAGACGTTCTTGCCGCGCGGGTCGACGAGCTTGAACTCGAAATTGTTGGGCCGCGTCTCGCCCCGCAGCCGGAACGAGAACGCGTAGTTCTCGGGGAGCGCGAGCGAGAAGCTCTTGCGCACGATCACCCAGCCGCCGCCGATGTTGAGGTCGAACCCGATCCGCATGCCCGTGCCCGTCTCGTCCGACTCGCGGGCGATCCAGACGTGCGTGCCCTCCGACGCGATGGCGGTCCAGCCCGCGAGGTCGGCGAAGTCGTCGAGGACGACGCGCTCGGCGAACGCCGCGCGGGCGCCGATCACGTGCCAACCCACCAGGACGGCGAGGAGATGCCACGTTCTCGCGGCGCGCACGCTACTCCTTCACCCCACCACTCATCACGCCGGCCACATAATACCTCTGCAGGAACACGAAGAGCAGCATGACGGGGAGGACGGTCAGCACCGCACCCGCCATCATCAGCTCCGTGTCCTGCACGTGCTCGCCCGCGAGGTTCGCGAGCGCGACGGGGAGGGTGTAGAGGCGGTCGTCCGCCAGCACGATGAGCGGCCACATGAAGTCGTTCCACGTGCCCATGAAGGTGAACACGGCGAGCGTGACCAGCACGGGCGCGCAGAGGAAGAGCACGAGCGAGCGGTAGATGCGGAACTCCCCTGCCCCGTCGACGCGGGCCGCGTCGAGCACGCTGTCCGGGATCGCCAGCGCGTACTGCCGGACGAGGAAGATCCCGAAGACGCTTGCCATGCCGGGAACGATCACGCCCCAGTACGTGTCGATCACGCCGAGGGCCCGGAGCATCAGGAAGAGCGGCAGCATGGCCACCTGCGCGGGGATCACCAGCGCCCCGAGCAGGAGACGAAAGAGACGGTCGCGGCCGGCGAAGCGGAGCTTCGCGAAGGCGTAGCCCGCCATCGAGTTGAGAAGCAGCGAGACGGCCGTGACCGCGGTGGCGAGCCCCGCGCTGTTGAGGAGCGAGCGCGTCAGGTGCAGCCGCGCGAAGAGCGCCCGGTAGTGCTCGAGCGTCACGGCGCTCGGCACCAGCCGCGGCGGGACGGCGCTCGCCTCGCCGGCCGGCATGAGCGACGCCGCGAGCATCCAGAGGAGCGGCAGCAGGGTGAGCGCGGCGCCGAAGGCGAGCACGCCGTGGAGCGCCACCGCCTGGACCGTTCGCCTCATCGCGCCCCCGGCTGGAGCCGCCGGAGCCCGCGCTCGGCCAGCGTGAGCGAGAGGATGATCGCGAAGAGCACGAAGGCGACGGCGGCGCCGTAACCCATGTTCCACCAGCGGAAGCCCTCCTCGTACATGAGGAGGACGACGCTGAGCGTGCTGTTCGCCGGTCCGCCCTGGGTCATGACGTAGGGCTCGGCGAACAGCTGGAAGTAGCCGATCATGGTGACGACGGCGACGAACAGGAACGTCGGCGCGAGCATCGGCAGCGTGACCCGGCGAAACTGCTGCCAGGCGCTCGCGCCGTCCAGCCGCGCGGCCTCGTAGAGCCGCTCGGGAATGCTCTGCAGGCCGGCGATGAAGATCACCATGTTGAAGCCGAAGTTCTTCCACACGGCGAGCAGGATGATGGCGGGCATGGCCCAGCGCGGGTCGCCGAGCCAGTCGATCGGGTGGATGCCCGCGAGCCCGAGCAGCAGATTCAGCAGACCGTGGCGCGGATGATAGAGGTAGCGCCAGACGACGGCCACCGCGACCAGCGTGGTCACGACGGGCAGGAAGAAGACCGTCCGGAAGAATCCCTTCCAGCGCGCGAGCTTCGCCTCGAGGAGCAGCGCCGCACCCAGCGACACCCCGACGGAGAGCGGCCCGCCCACGACGACGAAGTAGGCGGTGTTGCCGAGCGCGGTCCAGAAGCGCGGCTCGCCGAGCAGGCGCGCGTAGTTCCCGAGGGCGACGAAGCGCAGACGGTCGGGGCGCGCCACGGCGTAGACGTCGAAGTCCGTGAAGCTCAAGAGCAGGGAGGCCGCCACCGGCACGAAGAAGAACGCGCCGATCGCGAGCAGCGCCGGCCCGACGAACCCCCAGGCTGGGTTGATGCGCCCGCGCCCCATTCACCGCCCCGCCGCCCGCATGAGCCAGCGCCGCTTCTCCAACACATTATCCACGTCACGATCGAGGCCAGCCAGCGCCTGGTCGATCGTCATGGTCCCGCGGATCGCCGCCTCCGCATACTGCGAGATCTTGGCCGCAATCCGCTCCCATTCCGGGATCTTGGGGGTCGATTGCACGGATTGCAACTGAATCCAGAAAGCGTGCGCACGCCGATCGCGCGGGAGTCCCTCGTCGGCCCACGCCGCCTTGCGCGCCGGGAGGTCGCCCGTGAGCCGGTAGAAGCGCACCTGCTGTGCCGGCTGGGAGAGGAACTCCACGAGCTTCCACGCCGCGTCCTTGCGGTCCGAGCCGCGGGAGACCGCGAGGCTCGCGCCGCCCGCGAGCGAGACACCCGGGTAGCCGTCGCCGGGCGCGGGCAGCGGCGCCGTCGTCCAGCGGTCGGCGAGGTCGGCAGGGAGCCGCCGGGCGAACTCGCCGATGTTCCACGGGCCGCTGATGTAGAGCGAGAAGTAGCCGCGGGCGAAGTCCTGATAGAGGTTTGCGAGCGCGGTGTCGCCGGCACGCGGCGCGAGACCGCGGCGGAAGAGGTCGAGATAGAACTCGAAGGCGGCGCGGACGGGTGGGCTCTGGAAGTCGCCGTAGCGGGCGCCGTCGCGGAGGAGGCTCGCGCCCCGTTGCAGCGCCAGGATGACGGGTGGCTGCCACTCGCGGAGCGGCAGCAGGATGGCGTAGCGCTCCGGACCGACGCGCTCCTTCACGCGCAGCATGGCGTCGGTCCACGCCGTCCACGTCCGCGGCGGCTCGGGATAGCCGGCCTCCGCGAGGAGGTCGCTCCGGTAGAAGAGCACCCGGGTGTCGACGTACCACGGGACCGCCCAGGTGGCGCCGTCGACCACGTTGGTGTCGACGATGCCCGGGAAGTAATCGTCGCGATCGATGGCCGGCCAGCGCGCGAGCCGCTCGTCGAGGGGCTCGAGGGCCCCGAGGGCGACGAGCTCGGGCAGCCAGGTGTTGCCGGCCTGGAAGACGTCGGGCATCGCGCCGCCGACGTCGGCCGTCAAGAGCTTCTCGTGCGCCGCGCCCCACGGAATCTGCTGGACGCGGACGTGGATGTCCGGGTGGCGGCGCTCGAACTCGAGCACGAGCTGCTGCACCTCCTCCCCCTCGCGCCCCATCGCCCAGAAGCGGACGGCGCCCGTATCGGTCGCGTCGATACGGCACCCGAGCGCCGCCGCGAGCCCGAGGAGGAGCAACGCCCGCGCCGGGCGACGCCACGCGCTCAAGGCGACTGCGCGACCTGGCCCGGACGGCCCCAGCGTGCGGCCCGCTCGCGCTCGGGGATCTCCCAGACCGCCGCGTGCAGCGCGTCGGTCGCGTCGGGATCTTGGAGCAGGATGCGGCGCTCCCGCGCGGCGAGGACCTCCGGCCCCTCCGCGAGCGCCCGGTCGAGGAGCGCGCGGCGGGCCACGCGGATCGTCGCCCGCAGCGCGCGACGCGGGCCGAGCAGCGCGCGATGGAGCGCGTTCACGTAGGGGTCGACGGCGGCACGCACGAAGCCGTCGTGCTCGCGCTCGGGCAGGCGCGCCGCCCGCTGCCGGGCGGCGGTGAGGAACGCGCCGAGATCGCCCAGCTCGGCGGGCAGCGCGCTCTCCTCGGGGATCAGGAAGAGCCCCCACCGGCGCGTGCGCTCCCCAAAGCTCACGCGGCTGGTGTACGCCGACAGCGGGACCGCGAGGATCAGCGCGCCGATGATCGGCGTCACCCACCAGAAGTAGTACGGGTTCAGCCAGAAGAGGGTCGCGCCCCAGGCGCTGGCCCACAGGGAGTCGAGGCCGTGCTGACGGATGGCTTCCCGCCAGCCCGTCTCGTCGTCTCCCCGCTCCTGCGAGCGCCAGGCGACGGTGCGTCCGAGCAGGTTCAGCAGCACGAACCGGCTGTGGAACACCATGCGGATCGGCGCCAGCAGGCTCGAGAGGAGGATCTCGAGCAGCACGCTCACCGTGAGCCGCACGACGCCGCCGTAGGCGCGGGCGTGGCGACGTTTGAGGGCGATCAGGAGGATGCTGAGCGCCTTCGGGAAGAAGAGCAGCATGCCGATCACGGCGAGCAGCGAGTACGCCCACTCGGGCCGCCAGACGGGCCACTCCGGGAACAGGCTCGGCCCGTGCGGGAAGTACTCCGGCTCGCGGATGGCGAACTGGATGGCCTCGACCGTGCTCAGGCTCAAGAACGTGAACCAGAGCAGCGCCGACACGTAGGAGAGGGCGCCGTTGAGGAAGAGCGCGCGGTGGGCGCCGAACAGGCCCTCGGTGAACAGGAGCCGCAGGTGCTGCAGGTTGCCCTGGCACCAGCGGCGGTCGCGGCGCATCTCCTCGAGCAGCGTCGGCGGGACCTCCTCGTAGCTGCCCCCGAGGTCGTAGGCGAGCCAGAGGGTCCAGCCGGCGCGGCCCATGAGCGCCGCCTCGACGAAGTCGTGGCTCAGGATCTCGCCGCCGAGCGGCTCGCGGCCCGGGAGCCGCGGCAGCGCGCAGTGATCCATGAAGGGCTGCACGCGGATGATCGTGTTGTGGCCCCAGTACTGCCCGTCGCCGAGCTGCCAGAAGTGCAGGCCGGCCGCGAACATGGGCCCGTAGACGCGGCTCGCGAACTGCTGCACACGCGCGAACAGCGAGCGGCGGCTCACCGCCGTCGGCGCGGTCTGGATCATGCCGACGTCGGCGTGGCGCTCCATGAGCTCGACCAGACGCACGAGCGTCTCGCCCGCCATCACGCTGTCGGCGTCGAGCATGATCATGTAGCGGTAGCGCATCCCCCAGCGGCGGCAGAAGTCGGCGACGTTGCCGCTCTTGCGCTCCAGGCGGACCTTCCGCCGCCGATAGAAGATCCGGTCGAAGCCGTCGACCGCGCGACACCACTCGAACCAGGCCTCCTCCTCCTTGACCGCCGCGCCCGCCTCCGCGGTGTCGCTCAGGACGAAGAAGTGGAAGAGGTGGAGCGCGCCGGCGCGCTCGAGGGATCGATGGATCGCGCGCAGGCCGGCGAACACCCGGTCGACCGGCTCGGCGCAGATCGGCATCACGATGGCCGTGCGAAGTCCGGGATCGAGCGCGGCGGCCGGCTCACCCGGGGACTGGCCGAGGCTCGTGATGGCGAAGCGGTCGCGGCGCCGGACGAGCGTCAGGAACCCGAGGAGCGCCGTCCAGAAGCCGATCGAGATCCAGCCGAAGAGCGCGCCGAAGAAGGCGACGATGGCGAGCTCGAGCCACGTGGTGCCGTGGTTGGGCAGCACGTTCACCATGAAGCCGCTGGCGACGGTGGTGGGGATGAGGACGAGCGCGAGGAGCAGGAGGCGGCGCCGGTGCGCGGCATGCGTCCACGGCAGGCGGCGGCGCAGCTGGCGGAGCGGCCGGCCGTACAGCGCGTGGTCGGCCGGGGCGGCGGCGGGGGCACGCCGGCGGCTGAAGAACCCGCGGAGAAAACGGGGGTCCATCGGCTCCGACACCATGGATCGGCGCGCGAGCGGGGGCGCCGAGCACAGGACACCGTCGCGCATCGGGCTCGTCGAGGGCCTGCCCGCCGTCTCGCTCCGCGGCGCGCGGCCCGCGAGCGCCCGCTCCAGACGCCAGGCGCGGAATTCGTCGGCATCGCCGGTGGCCCGCCCCTCGCCCACCAGCGCGCGGACCGCGTCGAGCGTCGCGGCCACCGCGTCGCCCGTCCCCTCGACGGCTCGCTCCACGGCGCGGGCCGCGAGCGCCTCGCGCTCGCCCTCGGGCATGCCGAGCGCCTCGAGATAGGCGACCGCGCGTGTGTGGGCCGCCTTCCAGTCCTGGAGGAGCCGCGCCGCGGACACCGCGAAGCGCCGCGCGGCCGCCGCGCCGTCCCCCCGGGCCGCCACACCGCGCGCCTCTAAAGTGTGTGAACGAACGTCGTTGCTCACGGCAGGACCGCGTAGGACCACGTTTCCGTCCGCGCCTCGCCGCCTTCGTCCAGGAACGCGCGCAGCTCGAGCGGCTCGCGCTTCTTCGGCCGCACCTGGAACGAGAGCCGCCAGCCGCGGCAGAACGGGTCGTTGACCACTTGCTGGTCGATCAGCTCGCCGGCGTCGTCACCGCCGACCACCGTCACGACGCCGCGCAGCACCCGGTCGGCCGGAATGACGCCGAGCTTGCCGCCGGCGAAATCGACCACGAAGCGCTGGGCATCCTTGGCGGTGCCGTTGTCCCGGCGCGTCGCCACGGCGCGACCACCGGGCGGCCGGGTCGGGTCGTCGCCGTACCAGTAGAGCGTGTATGCGAACGGCAGCGGCTCGCCGGGCTTCGGCGCCTTCTCGGGTACCCAGTACGTGACGACGTTGTCGTTGGTGTCCGCGTTCGTCGGGATCTCCACGACCTCGACCCGACCCGCACCCCAGTCCTGGCGGGGGACCACCCAGGCGCTCGGGCGACGCTGCGCCTGCGTCTCGAGGTCCTGGTAATGCTCGAAGTCGCGGTCCCGCTGCAGGAGGCCGAAGCCCTTCACGCCGTCCGCCTGGAGCGAGCTCACGTGCAGCGTGCGCGGGTTGTCGAGCGGGCGCCACAGCCACTCCCCGCTGGCGAAGTTCACCAGCACCCCGTCCGAGTCGTGCGTCTCGGGACGGAAGTCGCTGAAGGTGCGGACGCTGTTCTCGCCGTGGAAGAACATGCTGTTGAGCGGCGCGATCCCGAGCTTGCGGACCTCCTTGCGCAGGAACACCCGGCAATCCACGCTGACGGCGGTCTGCTCGCCCGGGCCGACGACGAAGCGATAGGCGCCGGTGAGGCTCGGACTGTCGAGCAGCGCGTAGAGCGTCATCTCCTTGGCGTTCGCCGTCGGGGTCACCAGCCAGAACTCCTTGAACCACGGGAACTCCTCGCCGTGCGACTCGGCGGTGTCGACGGCGATGCCGCGCGCCGAGAGCCCGAACACCTGCTCCTTGCCGACCGCACGGAAATAGCTCGCGCCGAGGAAAACGATGACCTCGTCGTAGTAATCGCGCGCCTTGATCGGGTAATGGATGCGAAATCCCGCGTAGCCAAGACCCTGCGGCACCTTGCTGGCAAAGTCGTTCTTGCCGTAATCGAACGAGCTCGGCGAGAACGGCACCGAGTGGACGCCGTCGGCCTTGACGACGTTCACCTTCACCGTCCGGTCGTAGTACAGGCCGGGATGAAAGAACTGCACCCGAAAGGGTGACCGGCGATCGCGCCACAGCGCGCGCTCGGGACGGAAGCGGATGTCGCGCCACTGGTCGTAGGTGATCTTGAGAAGCCAATCGGGCACCTGACCCTTGGGATCCCGGTAGGGCTCCTCGGCGAGCTTCCGCGCCCGGCCGGCGACTTCCTCGAGGCCGAAGGCGGCGGCCGCACCGCGCGGGAGCCCCGCGACGCCGAGGACCACCAGCGCCCCCACGCCGAAGTCGCGCGCCACCCGCCCGCGAGCCGCTCGAAAGCCCGTCTTCACCGCCTGGGCGGACCCTGCCGGCACCATCCGACTCCTCTCCAGCACAACGCAAGGTTGCGGGCTAGTCTCACAACGACGGGAGCGGGGTCAATTGCGGGTTCCGAATGCGTAGATCATCACGGCGCCGCCGATACAAGCCTATATCCCGGCCTCGCCGCAGGGTCGAATGCCATCGGCGGATTCTCACCGGCACGCGTACCGATGTGGCGTTCGCCCTCGCGCTTCGCCGTCGGCAAGCTTTCAACTATCGGGTCGCGCACAGCATCGGGAGCGTGCGACGCGACCCTCACCCGTTGCGGTGAGAATCCAGCCTTCCGGTCGATTGCACCGCCGGGCCGCTGCCGACTATCCTGTGCCTGGACTTCCCTGCCGCACGACGCGGGAGTCCTCCAAATGATCGACGACGCCGTCAACCAGCTCGAACGCCTGGACGAGGAGCTCGAGACGCTCCTCACCTCCTTCGACACCAGCTACGCCTGGAACTACGGCAGCGTGAAGGACGGCCTCCGCGACCTCTACGAGAAGGCGAAGCGCGAGCAGTGGAACGGCACGACGCAGCTCGCCTGGGACACCGACGTCGATCCCGAGCGCGGAATCCTTCCCGACCTCATCCAACCGCTGGCCGGCTACCCGCCCTACGAGCGGCTGACCGTCCGTGAGAAGGCGCGGCTTCGCCACGCGCAGGTCGCGCTCCAGCTCTCGCAGTTCCTGCACGGCGAGCAAGGCGCGCTGATCGTCGCTTCCCAGCTCGTCGGCGCGGTCCCCTGGATCGATGCCAAGTACTACGCCGGCACGCAGACCATGGACGAGGCGCGGCACGTGGAGGTGTTCAGCCGCTATCTCCGCGAGAAGCTCGAGTGGCAGTGGCCGGTGAACGAGAGCCTGAAGGAGCTGCTCGACGCGACCATCAAGGACGGCCGCTGGGACCTCAAGTACCTGGGCATGCAGATCATCATCGAGGGCCTCGCCATGGCCGCCTTCGGCAACCTCCTCCAGATCACGCAGGAGCCGCTTCTCAAGGAGCTCATTCGCTACGTGATGAAAGACGAATCGCGCCACGTGGCCTTCGGCGTGCTCTCGCTGTCGGACCACTACCGCGACATGGCGTCCGGCGAGCTCGCCGACCGCGAGGAATTCGTCATCTACGCGTGCGAGCTCATGCGCGACCGCCTGGTCGGCGATCAGATCTCCAGCGTCATGGGCTGGAACCGAGAAGAGGTGAGGCAGGTGGTCCTCGCCTCGGCCCCGGCGCAGACGTTCCGGCGCCTGCTGTTCGCGCGCGTCGTGCCGAACCTCGGGCGGCTCGGGCTGCTGACGCCGCGCGTGCGCGAGGCGTTCACCCGCCTCGGCATCCTCGAGTTCGAGCACGCCGATCCCGAGGCGCAGGACCGGGCGCTCGGCCTCGCCTGAACGCACCGCCCGCCGGCGAGGCTGGCCGCAGCCCGCGCAGCAGGGTACACGGATCCCATGGCCGACGATCTCGGAGAGACGATGAACAAGGCGCTCGGAGGCTGGGACGACGCGATGGGACTCCGCTTCGTGAGCGCCACCCGCGACGAGGTGGTCGCCGAGTACGTCGTCGACCGCCGGCACCTCCAGGGCTACGGGATCGTGCACGGCGGCATGCACTGCGGCGCCATCGAGACGGTCTGCTCGACGGGCGCCGCCCTCGACGCGATGGCGCGCGGGCTGGCGGTGGTCGGGGTCGAGAACAGCACGAGCTTCGTGCGGGCCGTGCGCGAGGGGCGCGTGCGGGTCACGGCGAGGCCGATCACCCGCGGCCGCCGCTCGCAGCTCTGGGAGGCGGTGGCGCGCGACGAGCAGGGGCGGGTCGTCTCCTGCGGGCGCGTGCGGCTGCTCTGTCTGGAGCCGGGCAGCGACCTCGGCGGGCAGCCGGCGCCGTCCCGGCCGCCGGTCTGAAACGCCTCAGGGCGCGACCGTGACGATCACGGTCGGGCGCCCTGCGCCCGCCTCGCGCGAGTCGTCACGAGCCGCAGCAAGCTCACGGACCGAGCTCGGGATGCCGGCGGATCCACTCCGCCACCGCGCTGTCCCACACGCTGCGGTCCTTCGTCACCGTGAAGCAGTCCGGCAGCACGGCCGGGTAGTCTCCGGGCCCGAGCCAGACCATGACGTTGTTCGCGCACGCCGCGAGCTTGCCCGGCGGGATCCCCATCCGATCGGCGGAGAACTGGCCTTGCTCTTCCGCCATGAAGACGTCGTTGAAGAGCGCCAGCATCGGCGAGCGGCTGTTCGGATCGCCCCAGTCGATCCACTTGAAGAAGCCCTTGTGGCCGAGGTCGCCGCCCTCGGGCGGGCCCGGCATCGGCTGCAGCCGGACGAGCGTGTTCTGGATGGTCCAGAGGTTCGTGTGGCCGTCGATCGTCGTGTCGAGGTTGCGCGCGCTGAAGGCCGAGAAGCACCCGTCGAAGAGCGAATCGTCGACCACGCCGCCGTTCAGGTGGTCGTTCTCGACACAGTCGTCGCGAATGTACGAGAGCCACACGTCCTTGATGAGGAAGCCGCCTGCCCCGCCGCGTGGCCGGATCCCGTCGCCGACGTCGTCCACGCGGATGCCGTCGACGGTGAATGAACCGTTCTCGAACATGAAGCCCGCGTTGTTCGGACTGTGCATCTCGGACCAGGTGGCGTCGAGGCGATTCGCCCCGATGATCCGCCCGCCGGCCCAGCAGTCGCCGGGCGCCGAGATCGGGCCCAGGTTGACGGGGTAGACGTTGGTCGCACAGGGGTTGCTCGGGTCGGGCTGCGAGCAGTGGACGAAGGTCGCGTCGCGCGCGTCGATCACCGTGCCGGGCGCGAGCGAACGTGTGTAGTAGGAGTCGGCGAGCGTCCCGCCGACCACGATGCCCGCCCCCGACGCGAGGCACGCGAACGTGTCGTCGGCGCCCGGACAGCGGCAGTTCCCCTGACACCGCCCGGGACACGCAGCGTCGTCGGCGCCGTCGCAGCTCTCGAGCGGCGGCTCGGCGACGCCGTTGCCGCAGACGGTCGTGGTGGTGACCGAGGCGGACGTGGTCGTCGTGGTGACCGGCGGCTGCGTGCTGGTCGTCGTCACGGGCGGCGGGGTGGTGGTCGAGGTGCTCGTCGGAGCCTCGTCGACGAGCACCTCGACCGCCGGCGGGCCCGACTTGCCCTCCCGTGAGCTGTAGATCACGTCGTCGAAGGTCGGGCTCTCGCTCGAGAGCGCAAAGCAGTAGACGTCCCTTCCGGGCTCGAGCGCCGCCGTGAAGTCGAACGCGACGACCTGGCGGCGCTGGACAGCGCCCACCGAAGCGAGGCCGAGCGGGTCGACCGCGGGGCGGGTGTTCCACGTGAGCGTCTCTTCGTTCCACCCGCAGCCCGCCGCATGGAGATTGCCCCCGGAGTCGCTCCCGGCGTGGCCGTTGACGTCCACCTGGAGGCGCAGGCGGGCGGCGACCACCGGTCCGCCCGTGGCACCACCCAGGCTGACGCGGAGGAACGTCTGCGCCTGGCTGCCGGGCGTGTCCACCGCCCGCAACACCCGGTCGGCGCCCGCGTTCGCATCGGGGCTCGCCTGGTCGACCCAGGTGTCCGCCTCCACGACGCCCGGCCGCTGGACGAGTGTGGCGGCGCCGACCGGCGGGAGCGCGAGCTGCGTGCCGGCGAGCAGGGCCACGGCGCGAGCCAGGGACGACGCCGAGGAGGAGACCAAGGGGCGCAGCGACTCACTCGTGAAGGAAGGGGCCGGCCAGGATCACGGCTGCACCTCGAATTGCCCCATCATCCGCATGTCCTCGTGCTCGATGTTGTGGCAGTGGAACGCGAAGCGGCCCGTCGCCGGCCTCGGCACTGCATTGAAGGCCGTCGGGAACGGCAGGAGGATCTTCGCGTCTCCCCGGTCGCCGCCGACGACGATCGTGTCCTTCCGTCCCCGCTCGAGGGGCGGCGGGGCGGCCCCGTTCCGCGAGAGGATGAAGAACTCGGTCAGGTGGATGTGCACGGGGTGGACCCACCCGCCGCCTGCTTCGATGTTCCAGATCTCGGCGCTGGAGCGCCTCGGCTTGGCGTTCACGCGGTTCTCGTCGAAGAACTGGCCGTTGATCACCCAGGCGCCATCCGAACGCTCGAAGCGGAACGTGCGCTGCACCGTGACCTGCGGGAGCAGCTGCTGCGGGCCCGTGACCACCGGGCGAAGCGTGTCCGGCACGCGAGACGGGTCCGCCGCGTCTCTGTTCACGATGAACTTGAGGAGCGGCGTACCCGGCGAGACGAGGTTGCCCGGCTTGCGGCCGTCGGTCTGCTCGAGACGGTTCACCAGGAAGACCTCACTGTTGAGCGAGCATCCCGAGAAGTCCACGACCACGTCGACCCGCTCCGCCGGACCGATGCGGACGCTCCGCACCTTCACGGGATGCTCCAGGAGATGGTCGTCGGTGGCGATCGCGGTGAATGGTTGCCCGTTGCTCAAGAAGAACTCGTAGAAGCGGGCGCTCGAGCCGTTCAGGAAGCGGAAACGGTATTTCCGCCGCGCGACTTTGAAGAACGGCTGGATGACGCCGTTCACGAGAAACTTGTCGCCGAGGAACCCGTTGTGGTCGAAGCTGTCGTAGACGAGAAAGCCGTTCGGATCGAACCGCCTGTCCTGGAAGACCAGGGGAACATCGAATTCCCTGAACATTCCACCGCTCGGAAGGCTGACCATCCGCCCGGGTAGTCGAAGCGCCCGCGGATTCGGATCCACCTCCCCCAACATCGAATCCACCTCGTCGAAGTTTAGGAAGAAGCCCGCGAGGCCGCGATAGACGTTCTGGGCGGTGATATCGATGGCGTGGTCGTGGTACCAGAGCGTCGCGTGCTCGTTCTGTGGATCGAGGTCATCCGCCTCGTTCGGGTAAAAATAATCCCGCGATTGACCGCTGCAGAACGTGTCGAGCGGATAGCCGTCGTCCTCCGGGAACTGCCAGCCTCCGTGCCGGTGTATCGCGCTGATCGGCTCGCCAATCCCGACCGGATCGTTCTCCGGAAGATCGTTCACGAAGCGAACGAGGAACGGCGTCCCGCTGCGCGCCATGAACGTCGGACCCGGCATCATCCCGTCGTAGCCCCAGATCACGTTCGCCGGCAGCTGCGGATGAAACGAATGGGGCGCCGCGCGTTCGTGGATCAGGAAGAACTGCGTGTTCGTCGGCACCACGCGTGGCCCATGGACATGGAAGGCGGTGGTCCCGTCCACGTTCACGCAATCTCCGGGATCGGCTCGCGTGGGAAACGGCGCGACCGGTTGCGCGATGGGTGCAATCGGCAGTTCGACGAGGAACGCCGTCGTGGGCGGGCTCGGCGGCAGCCCGTCAGCGAAGGCCCGGCGACGCGGCGCCGGTCCGAGCACGCCGTACGCCCCGCTGATGAGTCCCAGCTTCAGAAGATCCCGTCGACTGAACATCTGTCGTTCTTCCTCTCGAATTGAGGGAAAAGGTTACGCGGTCATTGTAAAGCCAAAGAACGCACCCTGTGTCCGTTGTCAAGCAAAAGTTGCAGCGTCAGACGGCCAGAGATGTGTCTAAGGCAGGCCGCAATCGAGTACGCGGATCACGGTTAAAGCCGCGGCTATAATGAACTCGCAAAGCGCAAGAGTGGGTTAATTGCCCCACTGTGACAGGCGAATGTGCGTCATTTCCCCCACCTCACCAAAACGATGCGGGCGCAATGGGTCGAAATACCGCGGACATTCCGCAGTTGCGATAAGGATCTCCCTTGACAACGTTGCGGGAATTGGAGTTGATATGCGCGGTGTTTGTATTGCTATTTGAACTGCGAAACGGATTCGCGCACGAAGGAGATTCGCGATGTTGACCCGCCGACAGATGCTGAAAGCTGGCCTTGCAGGCGGTGGCTATGCCCTGCTGGGAGGGGGCTACGTCTTGCTCGGCCCTGGTCGAAGTCGCCGGGTCTTTGCGGACCAGCTTCCATCGAGCCCGCCGACGACGCCCTTCCTCGAAGAGCTTCCCATCGCACCCATCGCGCAGCCCGTCGCGCGCTTTGCCACCCGTCCCGATCCGACCAACTGCGTGAACGTGGACGGGACCACGGCCATCCACGTCAGTGGGCCGCGCGTGGTGCCGACGAACGCCCAGTTCTTCCTGATCCACGAGCGGCAGGCGCTTCACTCGTTTCATCCGCGGCTGCCTCCGAGCTCCGTCTGGGGCTACAACGGCATGGTCCCCGGTCCGACCTTCCTCGGCCGCAGCGGGACGCCGTTCCTGGTCCGGTTCGTCAACGACCTGCCGACGAACGACCCGGTCGGGATCGGGGAACCCATCAGCGCCGTGCATCGCCACGGGGGCTTCCAGGCGCCCGAGGACGACGGCTACCCGCTCGACACCTTCTGCACCGGGCAGTCGAGAGACTATTTCTATCCGCAGACCCCGGCGCCGAACGTCTTCGGACTCCCGAACCCCGAGCAGAACGAAGAGTCGACGATGTGGTACCACGACCACGCGATCGACATCACCGGGCCGAACGTCTACCGGGGGTTGGCGGGCTTCTTCCTCAATTTCGACGAGGTCGACTCCTTTCTTGGCGAGGAGGACCCGAACCCGCGGGCGCTGCGCCTCCCGGGCCGGATGCGAGGCCAGGTGAGGGAATTCGACATCCCGATCGTCATCCAGGACAAGCTGTTCGATCAGGATGGCCGCCTCGTGTTCGACACCTTCGACCACAACGGCTTCCTCGGCGACAAGTTCGTCTTGAACGGCAAGATCCAGCCCTTCCTCAGGGTGAAACGGCGCAAGTATCGATTCCGTTTCCTGAACGGCTCGAACGCGCGCTTCTACCAGCTCTTCCTGCGCAACGGCGGGCCGTTCGACTTCGTCATCGCCGCCGACGACCACCTCTTCCCGCGCCCCCTGCTGAACCAGAAGAGCATCATTCTCGGTCCAGCGGAGCGGGCGGAGGTCGTCATCGATTTCAGCCGCTTCCCGAGCAACACCGAGGTCATCCTGGAGAACCGGCTGGAGCAGGACGACGGCCGCAAGCCGGACAGCCTCGTCTCGACGGGCACCCCGCTCCTCAAGTTCATCGTGAACGGGGACGTCGCCGACCCGAGCCGCGTGCCCGACACGCTCCGCCCGATCCTGATTGGTCCGGCCCAGATCCTCCCCTTCGTCACCGTGAAACGGACGTTCGACTTCGAGCGCTCAGACGGCGCCTGGCAAATCAACGGGGAGTTCTTCGACGAGAACCGCATCAACGCCAAGCCGAAGGTCAACACGGCGGAGATCTGGACCATCAAATCGGGCGGTGGCTGGACCCACCCCGTCCACATCCACCTGAGCTCGTTCTTCGTCCTCTCGCGCAACGGCTCGTCGCCGCTGCCGCTCGAGCGGGCGCGCAAGGACACGATCGACGTGGGGGCGTTCTTCACCCAGGAGGTGAAGATCCTGGCGATGTTCCCGCGCTACACAGGCAGCTACGTCTTCCACTGCCACAACATCGAGCACGAGGACATGCGGATGATGGCGCAGTTCGAAAACCAGCCATGACCCCACCCCGCACGGCCCTGGCCCTCGCCCTTATCATCGCGCTCGGCGCGGCGGGTTGCTCGGAACGCCCGGCGGCCCCGCCCCAACGGCCGCCGGCGGCGCGCGCCGCCCCGGCGCCGCCCGATCCGGTGGCCACCATCCGCGACCGCCACCTCCCGAACATCGAGCTCGTGACCCACGAGGGCCGGCGCGTCCACTTCTACGACGACCTCGTGCGGGGCAAGGTCGTGGCCATCAACTTCATGTTCGCGACCTGTCGCGTCGCCTGTCCGCTCGCTACCGAGCACCTGGTCGAGGTGCAGAAGTCCCTCGGCGACCGCGCCGGTCGCGACGTGACCCTGCTGTCCATCTCGCTCGACCCCGAGCGCGACACGCCCGAGGTGCTCCGCGGATACGCCGAGGCGCACGGCGTGGGTCCGGGGTGGTACTTCCTCACCGGCAAGCGCGACGACATCGAGATGCTCCGGCGAAAGCTCGGCGCCTACGAGCTGGACCCGGTCATCGACGCGGACCCGAAGCAGCACACCGGGATCGTCATCCTCGGGAACGAGCCCGCCGGGCGCTGGAAGGCGATCTCGGTCCTCTCGAAGCCGGTGCGCATCCGGCAGGCGATCGAGCGGACCATCCTGCCCGCCACCCAGTGGCCGACCGGCGAGGCGGTGGTCAAGGAAAGCCCGCGCGAGGAGACCGAGGTGGGCAAGGAGCTGGTCCAGCCCGGCGACCTGGCAGACCTCCCCGTCCGCGACTGACGGCGCCCCGCGGTGTCCGGCCAACGCTCGCAGTAGGGTGCGTTTGCGGCTACATTTATGGGATGACGACCACCGCCGAACGCCAGTCCCGCGAGGTTGCCGAGGCCGCACGGGAACGCGAATGGAAAGGCGCCAGCTTCCTGCGCGAGATGTTCCTCGGCCGCTTCCGTCTCGATCTCGTCCATCCCTACCCGGTCGAGGAGCCGGACCGGCCGGCCTTCCGCGACTTCTACGCGGGCATGCGGCGCCTCCTCGAGGAGAAGGTCGACCCGGTGGCGATCGACGAGACCGGCGAGTACCCCGAGGAGGTCATCCGCGGGCTCGCCGAGCTCGGCGCGTTCGGCATGAAGATCCCTCGGGAGTACGGCGGCCTCGGCCTCACCCATCCCGAGTACGTCCGCGTGATGGAGCTCGTCGGGAGCTACGACGGCAACGTCGCGGCGCTCCTCTCGGCGCACCAGGCGATCGGCGTCCCGCAGCCGGTCCGGCTCTTCGGCACCGAGGAGCAGAAGCGGCGCTTCCTCCCCCGCTGCGCGCGCGGCGCGATCTCGGCCTTCGCGCTCACCGAGCCCGCGGTCGGCTCCGACCCGGCGCGGCTGTCGACGGTCGCCGAGCCGACGCCCGACGGGCGCTTCTACATCCTCAATGGCCAGAAGCTCTGGTGCACGAACGGCACGCTCGCCGAGCTGATCGTCGTCATGGCGCGCAACCCGAAGACCAACCGCATCAACGCCTTCGTGGTCGAGATGGACTGGGAAGGCGTCAAGGTCGAGCATCGGAGCCGCTTCATGGGGCTCAAGGCGCTCGCCAACGGCGTGATCAGCTTCGAGGACGTGAAGGTGCCCCGCGAGAACCTGATCGGCCGGGAGGGCGACGGCCTCCGCGTGGCGCTCGTGACCCTCAACACGGGGCGGCTCACGCTGCCGGCGACCACGGCGGGGATCGCCAAGGCGGGCCTCGAGCTCTGCCGCAAGTGGGGCAACGCCCGGGTGCAGTGGGGCGTGCCGATCGGCAAGCACGAGGCCGTGGCCGTCAAGGTCGCCGACCTCGCCACCAGCGCCTTCGCCATGGAATCCGTCGCCTACCTCGTTGCCCACTTCGCCGACCGGCCCGATTCCGACATCCGCCTCGAGGCGGCGGCGGCGAAGGAGTGGAACACCGTGCGCGCCTGGCACCTGCTGGACGACATCCTCCAGGTGCGCGGCGGCCGCGGCTACGAGACCGAGCGCTCCCTCGCCGGGCGCGGCGAGCCGCCGATCGGCGTCGAACGCATGATGCGCGACTCACGCATCAACCTGATCTTCGAGGGCTCGAGCGAGATCATGCACCTCTTCATGGCGCGCGAGGCGGTGGACACGCACCTCCAGGTGGCGGGCGCCTTCGTCGACCCGCGGGCGAGCGGCCGCGACCGCCTGCGCGCGGTGCCGCGCATCCTCCGCTTCTACGCCTGGTGGTACCCGACCCGCTGGCTCGGCTGGGGCGCCTGGCCGCGCTACGCCTCCTTCGGGAAGCTCGCACGCCACCTGCGCTTCGCCGACCGCGCCAGCCGCCGGCTGGCGCGCGCCGTCTTCCACGGCATGGTGGTGTATCAGGCCGGGCTCGAACGGAAGCAGGCATTTCTCTTCCGCGCCGTCGACATCGCCATGGAGCTCTTCGCGCTGACCGCCGCCGTGACCCGCGCCCACCGGATGGCCGAGACCGGCCACCCCGAGGCGGCGGGCGCCGCGAGCCTGGCCGACGTCTTCGCCCGCGGCGCGCGCCGTCGGGTCCAGCAGCTCTTCCGGGAGATGTGGCGCAACGACGACGCGCGGAGGTACGGCGTCGCCCGGCAAGTCTTCGAGGGGAAGCACGTCTGGTTCGAGCAGGGGGTCATGCCGCTCGGCTTCTCCGCCGAGGACCTCCAGCCGCCGTCGGTGACGGAGCTCCTCCAGGCCCGGCGCGTTCGCCGCGCGAGCGCGTAGGCTCGGAGATCACTCCGACCGCTCCTCGCGGTCCTTTCGAAGGCCCGTGCCGCCTGCGGCCCGTATTCGGCCGCCTTGCGGACGGGAGCGCCGTGGTGCTACCATGGTGACACCACTCGGGAAAGAGCACCGATGAGCACGACGACGACCCTCAAGCTGCCGTCCGAGCTCAAGCGCCGGATCGCGCGGTTGGTCGACGGCACCGAACGGTCGGCGCACGCCTTCATGCTGGAGGCGATCGCGCATCAGATCGAACACGAGGAGCGCCTGCGCGCGTTCGTGGCGGAGGCGGCGGCGGCCGACCGCAAGATCGACCGGACCGGCGAGGTGTACGCGGCCGGCGAGGTCCATGCGTGGCTCGATCGGCTCGCGCGGCGCAAGGCCGGCGCTCGCCGGCCGGCGCGGCCCCGGCCGTGCCGGACGTAGTCTACTCCGCGACGGCCATCGCCAACCTCGAGCGCGCGTTCGAGTTCCTCGCCGGGCACGACCCCGCGGTCGCGCGCCGGGCTGCCACCGCGATCCGGAGCGCGGTCGAAGCTTTGGCCGAGCACCCGCTCGTCGGGCGGCGAGTGCAGGGCGAGCTGCGAGAGCTCGTGATCTCGTTCGGCCGAACGGGATACGTCGCGCTCTACCGCTTCGTCCCCGCACGCAACCAGGTTCGTATCCTCGCGATCCGACACCAGCGGGAGCTTGGCTACCCGCGGTGAGGGCCCGCCGGAATCCCAACGGAGCAGCACGGGGGCGACGCTGCCGATCGCTCCGGACCGGCGTGCTGGAGTGTCATGCGGCTTTCCCCTATAAGAATTGCTGGATGCGGGGAGGTCGGGGATGTACGAGCGCTTCTTCGGGCTCGGCGACGCGCCGTTCCGGCTGACGCCGGATCCGCGTTACCTCTTCCTCTCCTCCAAGCACGCCGAGGCGCTGGCCCACCTCCGGCTCGGCCTCAAGGAGTCGAGCGGCTTCGTCTGCATCACCGGCGACGTGGGGACGGGGAAGACGACGCTCCTGCGCGCCTTCCTGGCCGAGCTCGGACCCGAGGTGACGGCCGCCTACATCATCAGCCCGGCGCTCTCCACCCTCGAGCTCTTGCAGCGCATCAACCGCGAGTTCGGCCTGCCCGGGACGAGCACGAGCCAGATGGAGCTGGTCGATACGCTCAACGCGCACCTGCTCGCGCAGCACCAGGCCGGTCGCGTCTCGGTGGTCGTGGTCGACGAGGCGCAGGCGTTCTCGATGGATCTGCTCGAGCAGCTCCGTCTGCTCTCGAACCTGGAGACCGCGACCGAGAAGCTCCTCCGCGTCGTGCTCGTCGGCCAGCCGCAGCTGCGCACGCTGCTCCTCGACCCCGCCATGGCGCAGCTGAACCAGCGCATCACACTCCGCTGGCACATGGGGCCGCTCCGCTATCGCGAGACGGTGGCCTACGTGCGCCACCGCCTCGCCGTCGCCAGCGAGGGGAGAGCCGCGCGGCTCTTCACCGTCCCCGCGCTCCGCTTGACGCACAGCCTCGCCGACGGCGTACCGCGCCTCATCAACATGATCGCACACCGGGCGACGCTCGCGGCGTTCGTCGCGCGCCAGCCGCGAGTGACCCGGCGCTCCGTCGTGCGCGCGTACCGGGAGATCAAGGCCGTGCCGCTGCCGGGCACGCTCTCGGTCGTGCGGCGCGCCGCCTGGGGGGCCGCAGGGGTGGCGGTCGGCGTCGGCGTGGTGACGCTCGGCGTGCCGCTCGGTTGGTTCACCGATATCCGGCGGCCGCCCGCCCTCCGTCCGGCCGAGGTGGTGGCGAAGACCGCTCCCGTCGCGCCTTCGGCCGAGGCGCCGCCGGCGGAGCCTGCCCCTGCCGTGGCCGAGCCCGCGCCCGCCGCTCCTGCGGCAACCGCCGCGCCCGAGCCTGTGCCCGCCGTGCCACTGCGGTCGCCGGTCGCCGAGCTCGAGCGCCGCCTGACGGCCCTCGATGCCCAGGCGAGTGGCAGGGCCGCCGCCGAGGCCGTCCTTGCCGCTTGGCACACCCGTTCGCTGGCCGACGACGAGACGCACGTCCCTGACGACCTCGAGCGAGTCGCGTGGCGACGCGGCCTCGAGGACATGCGGCTCACCGGCAACCGCACCGTGCTCGGCATCCTGGACCTCCCCGCGCTACTCGAGCTCCGTGTCCCGGGCGCGAGCGGACCCTGCTACGCAGCGCTCACCGGTCTGGACGAGCACCGAGCGACGCTCACGATCGGAGCCACCACGACCACGATCGACGCCGGCCTCCTCGACCTCTTCTGGTTCGGCGAGGCACACGTCCTGTGGCGAGACTTCGAGGGGCTCGGGATGACGTTCGGCCTCGGCGCACGCGGGGCCCACGTTGCCCGCCTGCAGGCGTTGCTCCGACGAGCCGGCCTGTTTGCTGGTGAGTCGACGGGCGAATTCGACCCGGCTACCGTGGCTGCCGTCCTCGACTTCCAACGCTCGCGCCTCCTCGTCCCCGACGCTCGGGTGGGGCGGCTGACGCGCATCGTGCTCTACGCGGCCGCCGGCGGCTATCCACGGCCACGGCTTGCGGGAGGTACATCGTGAGCACGATCCTGCAGGCGCTCCGGGAGCTCGAGGGCAAGATCGCGCCGGCGGACGCCGCTGCCTGGACGGACGAGGACCGCAGGTGGTGGTGGGCGCTGGCGGCGGTGGCCGCTGTGACGATTCTGGTCGCGCTCGCAGGTGCGGTGTTCTTCTTCATGCGCCACGACGCGCCGGCGCCGCCCGTCGCGCAGGTCGTCCCGCAGGCGCCCGCCGCCGCGCCGGTCGCGGGGGCCGTCCCGCAGGCGCCGACACCTCCGGCCGCCGCGACGGCCGCCCCGCAGCGGCCGGTGGCGGCGCCCGTCGCGAGGGCCGTCCCGCAGCGCGCCGTGACCGCACCCGCGCCGGTGGAGCCGCCGCGCGGCAGGATGGCGACAAGCCCGCCGCCGGCGGCACCCGTCGCGCCCGCGCGTCCGGCAGCACCCGCGCCGAGCGTTGCCCGTCCGGAGCCGCCGCTGCGGTCCGCGGGGGAGCCTCGCATCCAGGTGAGCGGGATCCGATACTCGTCGTCCCCGACCGAGCGGGCCGTCACCCTCGAGGTCGACGGGGGCAGCCCCGTCACGCTGCACCAGGGCGAGTCCGCCGGCGAGCTCGAGGTCCAGCTGATCCTGCCCGACGGGGTGTACGTCCGTCGCGGGGGCCACGTCTGGATGGTCAGCGCGGACCACTGAGCGGCTCGTCCGTCCGGTAGCGGCGCAGCCGCGGCAGCCTTGCCGCGACGATCGCGACGACCGCGAGGCAGCCGAGTCCCCCGCTGACGACGGAGAACGTGGCGCTCGTGAGCGCGGCGACGAAGCCGGACTCCGCCGCGCCGAGCTGGTTCGACGCGCCGATGAAGATCATGTTGACGGCGCTCACGCGGCCGCGGAGCGCGTCGGGCGTCGAGAGCTGGATCGCCGTGTTGCGCAGGACGACGCTCACCTGATCGGCCATGCCGGCCGCCGCGTAGGCGACGACCGAGAGCGGGAACCAGCGCGAGAGCCCGAAGGCGATCGTCGCGATCCCGTACAGGGCGACGGCGACGAGCAGCGCCGGCCCGGCCCGCGTGATCGGACGGCGCGCGACCAACGCCGCCGAGGCGACGAGCGCGCCCAGCTCGAAGGACGACGCCAGCAGGCCATACCCCCGTGCGCCGACGTGCAGGATCGCGGTGGCGTAGATCGGCAGCAGGGCGGAGGCCCCGCCGAAGATCACGGCGAACATGTCGACGGTCATGCAGCCCAAGATCACCTCGCTGCGCCAGACGAAGGCCAGGCCGTCACGAATCGCCTGCAGCCGGATCCGGACGCGGGCTCCTTCGGGCGCCGGCGAGCGGAAGAGCGTGAGCGCGGCGAGCGACACCGCGGTGAGCGCCGCATCGAGCGCGTAGGCCATGCCCACGCCCGCCGCGCCGATCAGCAGCCCGGCCACGGCAGGACCGGTGGCGAAGGCGAGCGCCTGATTGGTGGCGGCGAGCGTCACGGCCCGCGGGAACGCGTCGCGGCCGACCAGCCCCGGCAGGAGCGAGGCGCGCGCCGGGTTGTCGAACGCGGCCGCGGCGGCAACGAGCAGGATCATCCCGTAGAGCAGGGGGAGGCTCGCGGCACCGCCGCGCGTGGCCAGCCAGAGCGCCATCGAGCAGCCGAGCGACACGAGCTGCGCGATCATCATGATCCGGCGCCGGTCGTGGGCGTCGGCCAGGGCACCGGCGACGAGCGTCAGCGGCAGCACGGGCAGGAACTGCACGATGCCGATCAGCCCGAGGTGAAAGGCGGAACGCGAGAGCGCGTAGACGTGCCACGCCACCGCGGCGCGCAGCAGCATCGAGGCGGTGGCCGTGCAGAACCGGCTCGCCAGGTAGAGCCAGAAGTCGCGCGGGAACCTCGTGGGGCCGAGCGACGCCTCGATCACTCGCTCCCCCCGGCCGCCATCGCACCGATACGTCAACCATGGCCCGCAGGACGCTTCAACATCAGGCTTGATCGCCGGCGGTTCCGCTGCGAGGAGGAGCCATGCGCGTCCTCGTCACGGGCGGCACGGGGACCCTCGGCCGCCCGGCGGCCCGGCGTCTCCTCGAGCGGGGACACGAGGTCCGCGTCCTCACCCGCCAGCTCTCGCCCGCGTTGCCCGGCGGCGCGGCGGCCGTGCGTGGCGACCTGTCGACCGGCGCGGGTGTCGCGCAAGCGGTGGAGCGTGCGGACGCTGTCCTCCACGCGGCCTCGAACACCGGCCTCGGTCTCGGCCGGGGCGACGTCGAAGCGACGCGGCGCCTGCTCGATGCGGCGCTAGGCGCCGGCGTCGCGCACCTGCTCTACGTGTCGATCGTCGGCATCGACCGGATCCCGCTCGGCTATTACCGGCGAAAGCTCGCCTGCGAGCAGCTCGTCGCGGCGAGCGGCATCGGCCACACGATCCTCCGCGCCACGCAGTTCCACGAGCTGCTTTCGGCTGCCCTCCTCGCCGTCGAGCGGTGGCCCATCGTGCCGCTGCCGGTATCGTGGCGCTTCCAGCCCGTTGCGGCGGAGGAAGCGGCGGCGCGCGCGGTCGAGCTCGTCGTATCCGGCCCGCACGGCCGCGCACCGGACGTTGGCGGGCCCGAGGTTATGACCCTCGACGAGATGACACACATCTGGCGGTCGCGCCGCGGCCGCCCCCGCCGGATCGTCCGCATCGCGCTGCCAGGACGGGTAGCGCGCGGGTTCCGCCTCGGGCTGAACACGTGCCCGGCGAATGCCTCGGGCGGTCCGCGGTGGGTCGAGCACGTGGCGAGGATCTCGGGGTGAATCTGACGTGACGTCCCGCGTCCCCAAGATCGTCGCTATTGATCGTCGCTATTGATCGGACGGTGCGCCGACAGCTGTGCCGAAGCGCGGGCCGGAGACCTGCCGGCCCTCGCCGGGGCCGCAGCTAACGGACTACTTCGGCTGCTCCTCCAATCGAATCAGCCCGTGCCGTCGCCAACCGACGCGCGCGAGCCAGGTCCGTGCCGAAGCCACGGGCGGTGGCCCGATCCCGTTCGCGACGGGCGGCACGCGCCACCCGGCGAACCATGCGGCAGACGAGCACGGATCGATCCCGGTTACGTCCTTGAGATGCTTCCGAAAATTCATCAAAGTCCGCGCGAGAAGACGCGACGAGCGCGCCGCGAACGAGTGGGAACACGCGGGCAGCGCGGAGGCAGCGGACGGCTTCCACGGACCGCAGCGTGACGTGGACCGGGTGCGCAGCGACGTGGGGCGGCCGCTGCCGGTGCGGCACGCTCGCCCTGCGGCCCGGCATGCGCTTGCGCCCCGCGCCGGGCCGGCGCCCACCCCGAGTACGAGGGGTGGGCAGGCAGAGCTGGACCGGTTCAGGACCTTGGCCATGAGTGAGTCACCTCCGCGTTGCCGTCACAATATCTCTTCGGCCAGGAGTCGCAGCACGCCCGGGTCGCGCGTCATCGCGACGAGCGTCGTGACCGGCGTCTTCCGCCAGGCGTCGAGGCGCTCGCGGATGCGGGCCGGGGGCCCGCAGAGCGCGATCTCGTCGGCCAGCTCGTCGGGCACCGCCGCGATCGCATCGCCCCGCCGGCCCTCGAGGAAGAGCTGCTGCACCCGATCGGCCGCCGCCGCGTATCCCATCCGAGCTACCTGCTCCTTCGAGAAGTTCTTCGTCCGGTGCCCCATGCCGCCGATGTAGAAGGCGAGCGTCGTCTTCACCGGGAAGAGGCACTGCGCCACGTCGTCGCCGACCACGACCTGCACGGGGCAGGCGATCTGGAACCCGGCGCGGAAGCCCTCGAGGAGCTCGCCGTAGACCTCCCGCATGCGGTAGGGCGACATGTAGAGCGGCAGCCAGCCGTCGGCGATCTCCTTCGCGAGCGCGATGTTCCTGGGCCCCATCGCCCCGAGGTAGATCGGTACGTCGGGCCGGAGCGGTTGCCCGATCAGCTTGAGCGGCTTCCCGAGTCCGCTGCCGCCGAAGTACGGCAGCTGGTAGTGGCGCCCCTGGAAGACGACTGGCCCCTCGCGCCGGAGCATCGTGCGGACGAGCGTGACGAACTCGCGCGTCCGCTCGAGCGGGCGCGGGAACGGCTGCCCGTACCAGCCCTCGACCACCTGCGGCCCCGACACGCCGAGTCCGAGGACGAGCCGCCCGCCCGAGAGGTGGTCGATCGTCATCGCCGTCATGGCGACGCATGCGGGCGTGCGCGCCGAGATCTGCATCACGGCCGTGCCGAGCTTGATCCGCCGGGTGCGCGCCCCGATCCAGCAGAGCGGCGCGACGGCGTCCGAGCCGTAGGCCTCCGCGGTCCACACCGAGTCGTAGCCCAGGCGCTCGGCCTCGAGGACGATGTCGATCGGGTCCTCGGGGCCGGCCATCCAGTAGCCGAGCATGAGGCCGAGTTTCATATCCGCGTCTCACTACCACGCCCGCGCGGTTCGGCATATGCGGGCCCCGACTTGCCATCGCCCGCTCACCCGCGATACAGTTTTGGCAAATGCGTCAGACAATAACCGTTCGCCTCAGCCAAGAGCTCGCCGCCTGGCTCGAGGACGTTGCGGCGAAGACCGGCGTCTCGCAGGGCAAGATCATCCGCGACCAGCTCGAAAAGGCCAAGGCAAAGGGGTCCGGTCAGCCATTCATGCGCCTCGCAGGCGCAGTACGGGGTCCTAGGAACCTCTCGAGTCGGAAGGGGTTCTCCCGGTCTTGAAAGGGATCGCGGACACCGGCTTCCTGGTCGCCTTCGCGAATCGCGGCGACCGGCATCACGAGTGGGCCGTCAGGGTCGCGGAGCGCGTGACGGAACCCCTCCTAACGTGTGAGGCCGTCCTCGCCGAGGCATCTTTCCACCTGCACAGCGTGCCGCTGGTGCTGGCCATGTTGCGCGAGGGACTCATCGCCCTCGCCTTCGATTGCAAGGACCACCTGCCGCAGCTCGCTGCGCTTGCGGATCGCTACGCCGATCGCCACCCGGATCTGGCGGACCTGTGCCTGATCCGGATGAGCGAACTTCATCCCCGCCACAGCATCATTACCGTGGACCGGAAGGACTTTCGCGTCTATCGCCGCAACAAGCGAGAAACAATCCCGCTCGTGTGCCCGCCGGACGCCTGATCACCGGCGCCCGACACTCGCCGTGCAGCCCCTCCCGATCGACGCCCTCCTCCCCGACGCCGTGGCGAGCCTCCGCCGCTCGCCCCGCCTCGTCCTCCGCGCCGCCCCCGGCGCCGGCAAGACGACGCGCGTGCCCGCGGCGCTCCTCGATGCGGGCCTCGCCGGCGATCGGCACGTCCTCGTCCTCGAGCCACGGCGGATCGCGGCGCGCGCGGCGGCGGCGTACGTCGCCCGCGAGCGCGGCGGTGCGCTCGGCGAGGAGGTGGGCTACCGCGTGCGCTTCGAGGAGCGCGGCGGCCCCCGGACCCGGCTGTGGTTCGTGACCGAGGGCGTCTTCGGCCGCCTGCTCGCGGCCGATCCCTTCCTCGAGCGTGTCGGCGTCGTCGTCCTCGACGAGTTCCACGAGCGGCACCTGCAGGGCGACGTCGCGCTCGCCGTGGTGCGAGAGGTCCAGGAGACCGTGCGCCCGGACCTCCGCCTCGCCGTCATGTCGGCGACGCTCGAGACCGACGCGCTGGCGCGCGCGCTGGGCGACGCCGCCGTCCTGACCGCCGAAGGCCGGGCCTTCCCGGTGGCGATCGAGTACGACGAGGAGGCGGCCGCCGAGGTGCACCTCGCGACGCGCGTCGCCCGGGCGCTCCGGCGGATCCTCGACGATCCCGGGGACGTGCTGGTCTTCCTCCCGGGCGCGGCCGAGATCCGTCGCGCCGCCGAGGCGATCGGGCCGCTCGCGGCCGCACGCGGGCTCGACGTCGTCACCCTGCACGGCGATCAGCCGCTCGACGCGCAGGAGCGGGCGCTTCGCCCCGGGCCGCACCGGCGCGTCATCCTCGCCACCAACGTCGCCGAGACCGCGCTCACCGTCGAGGGCGTCACCGCCGTGATCGACTCGGGGCTCGCGCGCGTCGCCCGCCTCGAGCCGCGCCACGGGATCAACGTGCTCCGCGTGCAGCCGATCAGCCGCGCCGCCGCCGACCAGCGCGCGGGTCGGGCGGGCCGGCTCGCGCCCGGCCGCTGTCTCCGCCTCTGGTCGCGGGCCGAGCATGCCGGCAGGCGCGCCGCGGAGACGCCGGAGGTGCTGCGCCTCGACCTCACCCGCATCGTGCTCGAGCTGCACGCCTGGGCGCTCGCCGACGCGCGCCGCCTCCGCTGGCTCGATCCTCCACCGCCGCACGCGCTCGAGCGTGCCGAGCGCCTCCTCGCGCAGCTCGGCGCGCTCGAGCCGGCGACCGGGGCACTCACGCCGATCGGCCGCCGCATGCTCGAGCTGCCCGCCGAGCCGCGCCTCGCGCGCCTCCTGGTCGAGGCCGAGCGGACCGGCTCGGCCGCGGAGGGCGCGCTCCTCGCGGCGCTCGCCAGCGAGCGCGACATCCTGGCCGCGGGCCGGAGCTTCGGCCCATCGACGACGGCCGACTTTCCGCCCGGGCCGTCCGACCTGGAGCTCCGGGCCCGGCTCTTCGAGGATGCCGCACGGCACCGCTTCGCGGCCGAAGCCTGCCGCGCCCTCGGTCTCGACCCGGGCGCCGCGCGCGCCGTCGAGCGGGCGCGGCGCCAGCTCGCGCGCCTGCTCGGACGCGGGCCGGCGGCATCCCCGGATCCCGACGCGCTGCGCCGCGCCACGCTCGCCGGGTTCCCCGATCGCGTCGCGCGGCGGCGGGCGCCCGGCTCGCCGCGCGCCGTCATGGTGGGCGGCACGGGCGTCGTGCTCGGCCGCGAGAGCGTCGTCCGCGAGGCCGAGCTCTTCGTCGCCGTCGACCTCGAGCGCGGCGGCGGGCCGGAGGCGCGCGTCCGGGTCGCCTGCGCGATCGAGCGCGACTGGCTCGGGCCTGCCGTGCACGAGGTACGCGAGCTGGCGTTCGACCCCGAGCGCGGCCGCGTGGTCGAGCGCGCCCGCAGGTGCTACCACGACCTCGTGCTCGCCGAGACCGTGCGCACGGACGTCGACCGGAGCGCCGCGGGGGCCGTGCTGGCGGCGGTGGCCCGCGCCGATCCTGCGGCGACGGGCGCCGTCGGCGACCCCGAGCGCGAGCTCGTCGCTCGCCTCCGCTTCCTCGCGCGCTGGCTCCCCGAGCTCGGCTGGCCGGCGGATCCGGAGACGCTGCTCTCCGAGGCCATCGCCTCGGTCGCGAGCGGGTGCGTGAGCTTCGCCGAGCTCGCCGCCCGCGACGTCGGCGGTGCGCTGCTCGGCCTCCTGGCGCCCGTGCAGCGCGCCGCGCTCGACCGTGAGGCACCCGCTCGCTACCGGCTGCCGAGCGGCCGGCTCGCGCCGGTGCGCTACCCGCGCGACCGGCCGCCGGTGGTCGCGGCGCGCATCCAGGAGCTCTTCGGTCTCGCGGCCACGCCGCGCGTCGCGGCGGGCCGCGTGCCACTCGTCCTCGAGCTGCTCGCCCCGAATGCCCGTCCGGTCCAGATCACCGACGACCTCGTCAGCTTCTGGCACACGACGTATCCCGAGGTCCGGAGGGTGCTGCGCGGGCGGTACCCGAAGCACGCCTGGCCCGACGATCCTTCGGCCGCCGCGCCGCGCCGGCCGCGCTGAGGGCCGCGGGATCGGCGGAGGCCCGCATCCCCGGCATGGCAGTCGCGCCGCCCCGTCCGTCGTACTGGCTCACCCGCTTCCTCATCTTGCGACTCCTCGGCCTCGTCTACTTCGTCGCGTTCCTGTCGCTCGCGCAGCAGGTCCTGCCGCTCATCGGAACTGACGGCCTGCTCCCCGTGGGGCTCTTCCTCGAGCGCGTCCAGACGCACTTCGGCTCACGCCTCGCCGGCTTCCTCCAGATTCCGAGCGTCTTCTGGGTCAACGCCTCCGATCGCGTGCTGGTCGTCGCAGCCTGGGCCGGCACCGCCCTCTCGCTCGTCGTGCTCCTCGGCTTCGCCAACGCGCCCCTGCTGGCAGTCCTCTGGGCCCTCTACCTCTCCTTCGTCCACATCGGGCAGGACTGGTACGGCTACGGGTGGGAGATCCAGCTCCTCGAGACCGGCTTCCTCGCCGTCTTCCTCTGCCCCCTGCTCGACGGGCGCCCCTTCCCGCGCCGCCCGCCGCCGACGCCGGTCGTGTGGTGTCTTCGCTGGCTCGTCTTCCGCATCATGCTCGGCGCGGGGCTCATCAAGCTGCGCGGCGACCCGTGCTGGCGGAACTTCACCTGCCTCTACTACCACTACGAGACGCAGCCCCTTCCGAACCCGCTCAGCTGGCGGCTCCACTTCATGCCGCACTGGTTCCACCAGCTCGGGGTGCTCTTCAACCACCTCGCCGAGCTGGCCGCGCCGTGGTTCGCCTTCGGCCCGCGCGCGGCGCGCCACGCGGCCGGCACCGTCCTCCTCGCCCTCCAGATCTTCCTCATCCTGAGCGGCAACCTCTCGTTCCTCAACTGGCTGACGATCGTCCCGATCCTCGCCTGCTTCGACGACTCGCTCCTCGGCCGCCTCCTCCCGCGGCGGCTGGCCGCGCGCGCCGAGCGGGGGGCCCGCGAAGCAGAGCCCTCGCGCGCGCAGCAGGTCGCCGTCGCGGGGCTCGTCGCGGTCGTGGCCCTGCTCAGCATCGCGCCGGTCGAGAACCTCCTCTCCCGCCGCCAGGCGATGAACACGTCGTTCAACCGCCTCGACCTCGTCAACACCTACGGCGCCTTCGGGACGGTCGGGCGCGAGCGCCGCGAGATCGTCTTCGAGGGCACGCGCGACGAGGTGCTCGGCGACCAGACCCGCTGGCTCCCTTACGAGTTCAAGTGCAAGCCCGGCGATCCCGAGCGTCGGCCCTGCATCATCGCCCCGTACCAGTATCGGATTGACTGGCAGATCTGGTTCGCGGCCATGTCGACGGCGGACCGTTACCCGTGGACCCTCCACCTGCTGTGGAAGCTGCTGCACAACGACCCCGGTGCGCTCTCCCTGCTGGCGACGAACCCCTTCCCCGACGCCCCGCCGCGCTGGGTGCGCGCCCGGCTCTTCCGCTACGAGTTCGCGCCCCCCGGCGACCCGAGCGGCGCCTGGTGGAAGCGGACGCCCCTCGGTCTCTGGATCGTGCCCCTGTCCGCCGACGACCCACGCCTCCGGCGCTTCCTCGCCATGTACGGCTGGAGTTAGCAGCGTGCCGCAGCGGCACGTCGCGTGACACCGGTGGCACACGTGCCATCGTATTTTGGGGGCGCACGGACGGCATCGAAGTTGCTCCCGTCGGCCCGCGGATGAAGACCGCGACCACGAAGGCCGGCCTCCGCCGTGACGAGCGCGGGCAGGGCCTCGCCGAGTACGCCATCACCATCGGCGTCATCACGCTGGCCGTCATCGCCGCCGTGCAGCTCGTGGGCACGTACATCACCCCGATCTGGAACAGCGCGGCGAGCAACATCCAGTCCGCGGCGGGCTGAAGCGGCGAACGGCACAGCGCTTGCGTCGCGGCGCCCAGGCGCGGCCGCACGCAGGGGTGTAACTTCTTCGCCCGCCGCGTCGGGGAGCACAGCGCTGTGGCTCGGCCGGGCCAGACGTAGCTCAGCGGCGCCCTCCCGTTGTAGGGTCCTCGCCCGAGGGACGGCTCATGACACGACATCCGATCCGCTTCGGCATCCAGACCGCGCAGCAGGGCATCGAATGGGGCCAGATGCGCGACCTCTGGCAAAAGGCCGACGCGTGGGGCTACGACTCGCTCTGGGGCTTCGATCACTTCTATCCCGTCTTCGTCGACCCCGAGGGTCCCTGCTTCGAGGGCTGGACCGTGCTCTCCGCTCTCGCGCAGGCGACCAGTCGAGCCCGCATCGGGCTCCTCGTCTCCGGCAACTCGTACCGCCACCCGTGCGTGACGGCCAAGATGGCGGCGACGCTCGATCACGTGAGCGGCGGGCGGCTGAACCTCGGCATCGGCGCGGGATGGTTCGAGCTCGAGCACCGGAGCTTCGGCATCGAGTTCAAGAGCACCGCGGCGCGCCTGCAAGCGCTCGACGAGGCGTGCCGGATCATCCTCGGCATGCTCACCGAGAGCCGGACGACCGTCCACGGCAAGCACTACACGGTGAACGACGCGATCGGCCTCCCGAAGCCCGTGCAGCGGCCGCACCCGCCGCTCATGATCGGCGGCAAGGGCCGGCGGGTGCTGCTGCGCATCGTCGCCCGCTACGCCGACATGTGGAACATCGGCGCCGGCGCCGAGGAGATGCGGGATCTGATCGACGTCCTGCGCCGCCACGGGGACGCCGTGGGGCGCGACACCGACGCCATCGAGAAGACCGTCCTCCTCCCGCTCTGCTATCGCGCGGCGCCGCCGCGGGAGGAGTTCGTGTGCCGGCTCATGGCGTCGATGCGCCAGACGACGCCCGAGCTGGTCCGCCGCCAGATCATGATCGGCGACAAGCAGGAGTGTCTCGACACGGTTGCGCGCTACGTCGAGGCCGGCGTCACGCACTTCATCTTCATGGTCTTCGCGCCGTACTTCATGGACGAGATCCAGGGGTTCGCCGAGGAGGTCGTCCCCGCCGCGCGGCGCGCCTGAAGCGCGTCACGCCTCGCCGAGCAGCCGCGCCGCGTTTACGCCGAGCCACTTCTCCATCACCGCCGGCTTGACGGGCAGCGCCCGGAACTCGGCGACGATCTCGGCCGGCGGCCGGCCGAGGAGGAACCACCCCGTGCCGAACAGCACCTTGTCCGCGATGGTCGTCTGACCGAAGCGGAGGAGCGGCTCCCATCCCGTCCCGGACTCGGCCAGGTACTTCGGGCGATGGGCGGCGAGCTCGAGGTAGACGTTCGGGTACTTCCAGGCGAGCAGCACGGCCTCGAGCACCCACGGATAGCCCGCATGGCTCATCACGATCTTCAGCTCGGGAAAGTCCCGCGCGACGAGGTCGAGGTGGCGCGGATGGCCGAGGTCGTTGACGGCGGTCGTCGTCCAGTTGGCCGAGGTATGGATGCTGAGCGGGACGCCGAGCTCGACGCACTTCGCGTAGAACGGATAGCAGTGGCGGTCGTCCGCCGGGAGTCCGATCATGAAAGGCCGGAGGCTGAGGCCGCGAAAGCCGCGCTCGCGCACCCAGGTCTCGAACTCGGCCACCGCGGTCTTGCCGCGCAGCACGTCGGCACCCGCGAACGGGATCACGCGGTCGGGGCGACGGGCGGCGAGCGTCGCGACGAGCTCGTTCGCGATGAACGTCTTGCCGCAGCTCGACCGCTCGTCGAAGCCCGTGATCAGCGTGCGCGCGATGCCCGCGGTGTCCAGCGCGGCGAGAACGTCCTCGAGGGGCGTGGCGATCGCCCCCGCCCGCGCGCGGAAGGCCTCCTGCGTTGGCTCCGTCTTGTAGAACACTCGCAGGTAGCCGAGCATCGCGTCGGGGAAGTTGTCGACCGTGTAGCGCATGACTTCCGGGACGGGGAGGATCGGCGCCCACATGTCGATGACGGGGGCTGGCATGCGACCCTCTTAGCCCGGCCGAAGCGGTCGGAGAAGTGGGCGGGCTGCCCCCGACGGGCGCGGTCGACATCCACGGGTGCGAGACCGTGGGTAATCCCCACGCTGCCTGCGGGAAGGTCCCGATTTACGCTGCTGCCTCACGCGCCGTAGGGTTCTCCTTGCCTGGATACCAAGCACCCACCGTGCGGCAGTCCACATCGCAAGAACATGCGCGATGCGATGAAGGACCGGTCCGCCAAGCCAGGCAGTGGAGGGCCCCCCATGAAGATTGCACTCGGTTCCCGCCCGGCCGAGCGCCTGCGCAGCGCCGCGCCGCTCGTGGTCGCCGCGGTCCTCGGGTTGGCCGGCGCCGCGATGGCCGACGGCTTCAAGATCTCCGAGAAGCTGACCGCGACGCCGGCGGCCCCGGGGGCGCGCGGCCGTGCGGTGGTCGTCGTGCAAGACGCCGGCCGCACGGTGAGGGTGGCAGCGCGGGGTCTCCAGCGGAGCACCACCCATGACGTCATCCTGGACCGCGTCAAGATCGGCACGCTGACGACCTCAGGCCGCGGTAACGGCCGCGCCCGGTTCGCCTCGCGCCCGCACCTCCACGACCAGTACCTCGGCACGGATCCGCGCGGCAAAACGATCATCCTACGCCGCGCGGACGCGGCCGCCGTCCTGGTCGCCCACATCCCCGGCTCCGACGACCTCATCCGCTGCTGCCTGCCCGGGGACGAGGGCACGGAGTGCGAGCACCGGGCGGTGGACGAGTGTGCAGCACGAGGCGGCGTCGACATGGGCGCCGGGTCCTGCCTGCCGAACCCGTGCAGCGGCTCGGCGCGAGGCGCGGGGGTGATCTGCTGCGTCCCCGACGACCGCGGTATGCAGTGCGAATCCCGGACCGAAGCGGAGTGCGCCGCCAGGGGCGGCACCGCCGTGAGCCCGACCAGGTGCACGACCCACCCCTGTGCGCCGCTGCCGCCGGCCGGACCGGAGATCCAGTGCTGCATGCCCGAGAACGACGGCGGAGCGGAGTGCGAGATCCGAACGGCCGACGAGTGCGCGGCGCGAGGCGGCACGGACGCGGGCGCGGGGACCTGTGAGCCGGACCCGTGCGGCGGGTCCGGCGAAGGATCGGCCTCGGGTGACGACTCGGGAGGATCCGGCGGGTCCGGAGGTTCTGGCAGGCGTTGAGGAAGTCATGGCGCGTCTCCCGCAGCGTCCCAGAGTCGTCATCGTCGGGGCCGGCTTCGGCGGCCTATCCGCGGCGCGAGGTCTCGCCCGCACGCCGGTCGACGTCACGCTGATCGATCGGCGCAACTTTCACCTGTTCCAGCCACTCCTGTACCAGGTCGCCACCGCCGGGCTCAATCCGTCCGACGTCGCCTGGCCGGTGCGCAGCATTCTGCGCCGCCAGGCAAACGTCCGCGTGCTGCTCGGCGAAGTGGCCGGCGTCGACGTGGCCGGCCGCGAAGTGCTGATCGATGACGGTCGCCGTCTGCCCTACGACTGGCTGGTGATCGCCACTGGCACAACGCACACCTATTTCGGCAACGACCAGTGGGCGGCGATCGCGCCGGGGCTCAAGCGCATCGACGACGCGACGCTGATCCGCCGCCGCATCCTGATGGCCTTCGAGCGCGCCGAGAACGCCGAAGACGAAGCCGAGCGGAAGCGCCTGATGACGTTCGTGATCGTCGGCGCTGGCCCGACGGGTGTCGAGCTTGCCGGCGCGATCGCCGAGCTGGCGCGCAAGGCGCTGGCCGCCGATTTCCGCGCGATCGACCCACGCAAGGCGCGCATCGTACTGATCGAAGGCGCCGACCGCGTGCTCGGCACGTTTCCGCCGGAGCTTTCGGGGTTCGCGAAAGCGGCGCTGGAGCGCATGGGCGTCGAAGTCCGGCTCGGCAGGAGACTCACCGCCTGCGACGCCGGCGGCGTCATCGCGTCCGGCGAGCGGCTGCCGGCCGGCACGATCCTGTGGGCCGCAGGCGTCGCCGCCTCGCCAGCAGCGAAATGGCTCGGCGCGCCAGCCGATCGCGCCGGCCGGGTGCAGGTGCGGCCCGATCTCACCGTACCGCGGCATCCCGACGTCTTCGTCATCGGCGATACGGCCGCGCTGGTGCAGGACGGCAAGCCGCTGCCCGGGATCGCCCCGGCGGCGAAGCAGGGCGGCATCTACGCTGCCAAAGTGATCCGCGCCACGGTGCTCGGCCGTCCGAAACCGCCGCCGTTCCGCTACCGGCACTACGGTGCCTTGGCGACGATTGGCCGCAACTCCGCCGTGATCGACTTCGGGCGCATACGCATGAAAGGGCGGCTGGCTTGGTGGATCTGGAGCATGACGCACATCTATTTCCTGATCGGCGGGCGCAACCGTCTGCTGGTCACGTTGCAGTGGTTGTTCGACTACATCACGTTCAGCCGCGGCGCGCGGTTGATCGCCGGCTCCGATCCCGCCTCAGAGCAGCGCTCCGCTCGGGGCAGCCACCGCTTCGCGGGCTGCAGTCCGGCCGCCAGCGGCGCTGGGGGCGCCCATGTCGATCACAGTCAGACATGGAGCACCGTGCCGGACGCCGCCCGCGGCACATCCCCGGTGCCGGGGTCTCTTCTCTCTTCCCCTCGAGAGCCATCGGCATACTGAGCTGTTAGGCTGCCCTGGTCTCTAGAGGACTGCCGCCGCTGCGGCAGCCAGCCCTGCCGCTCGCATCTGTCGGTTCTTTTGATCGCCCTCACTCGTGCTGTGTGTTTTCCCGGGGGAAGCCCAGGGCGCGGTACAGGTAATTCCCGATTTACGGTCATTCTCGGCGCATTCTATGGAGACTGCCTATGGAAACCGCACAGCTTGCGCTCAAGCATCACAGTGCAGGGGCCGGCAGGAAAGGTAACGCCATGAGCAGTATGACGCTGAAGCGATTCGTTGCCCCGTCCGTTGCATCACTCGCGATCGTCTTCCTGCTCGGAGCCGGCACGGCGGGTGCGGAGGTGCCGCTCGGCGCCCTCGGCACCGTGCCGGTCCCGAAGCCCGACCTCACCGGCTTCGTGCGCGACGAGGCGGCCGCGGTCGCGCTCGGCAAGGCACTCTTCTGGGACATGCAGCTCGGCAGCGACGGCGTCCAGTCCTGCGGTGCCTGCCACTTCCACGGCGGCGCCGACAACCGGCTGAAGAACCAGGTCAACCCCGGCACCATCCATGCCGCGACGACGTTCGAGGTCGCCAAGCCGAACGCCACCCTGACGGCGGCCAACTTCCCGCTGCACAAGCTGGCGAACCCGGAGGACCGGTTCTCCAGGGTGCTCTTCGACGCCGACGACGTGATCTCCTCGCAGAGCGTCACCCTGGCGAAGTTCAACGACATCATCCCCGGCCAGGCCGAGGAGAACTGCACGGTCACGCCCGATCCGATCTTCAACGTGGGCGGCGTGAACGTCCGCCGCGTCCAGCCGCGCAACGTGCCGACGATGATCAACGCGATCTTCACCTTCCGGAACTTCTGGGATGGGCGCGGCAATGCCATCTTCAACGGCGTCGACGGCACCGGGCCGAGGAACCCGAACGCCCGCGTGCTCCAGGTGCAGGCGGATGGGAGCGTCGTGCCGGTTGCGGTCGCGATCTCTCCCGCGAGCCTCGCCTCGCAGGCGGTCCCCGTGCTCGGGAGCAACTTCGCCCTGGCCTGCACCGGCCGGACGGTCAACAAGGTCGGCAAGAAGATGCTGAGCCTCACGCCACTCGCCAAGCAGTGGGTCGATCCCACCGACAGCGTGCTCGGCCCGCTCGCCAAGAGCCGCACGACGCCCGGCGCGCGCGGCCTGACGCAGTCGTATGTGACGCTGGTCCAGACGGCCTTCGACCCCAAGTGGTGGAACTCGGACAAGGTCGTGACGTTCCCGGGGGGCGTCCGCACCATCTCCGCTCCCACCGGCGCGCCGCTCACCACCAGCGAGTTCACGGTGATGGAGCAGAACTTCTCGCTCTTCTTCGGGCTGGCGATCCAGCTCTACGAGGCCACCCTCGTCTCCGACGACAGCCTCTTCGATCGCGTCCAGCTGGGGCGCGCCACCCTGACCGCGGCGCAGGACGACGGGCTCACCACCTTCAAAGGGAGCTGTGAGGGCACCCAGTGCCACTCGGGCCCGACGTTCACCTCGGCGAGCACGAACAACTTCGGCGCCGGCGTGGAGCCGATCGAGCAGCGGCAGACGGCGGCCGGGGCGAACGCCTTCCACGACGGCGGCTTCTTCAACATCGGCGTGCGGCCGACCGCCGAGGATCTCGGCGTGGGCGGCGCGAACCCCGCCGGTGTCCCGCTCTCCTTCGCCCGGCGTGATTTCCTCGGGCTCGGCATCCCGGAGATCGCGGCCATCCAGAATCCGCTGCCACCGATCGGCCCGGCCGACGTGCTCGCCGTCGACGGCGCGTTCAAGGCGCCGTCCCTCCGCAACGTCGAGCTGAGCGCTCCCTACATGCACAACGGCGGCATGCTCACCCTCGACCAGGTGGTGGAGTTCTACACCCGGGGCGGCGATTTCCACGAGGCCAACGCTGCCAACGCCGACGCCGCCGTCGACGGCGTCGGCCGCCTCGTCGGGAAGCCGGATCGCAGGGCGAACGTCGTCGCCTTCCTGAAGACGCTGACCGACGACCGGGTACGCTTCGAGAGCGCGCCCTTCGACCACCCGCAGCTCTTCATCCCGAACGGCCACCCCGGCGACGCCGCGGCCGTCGTCAACGACGGGACGGGCAAGGCCACCGACGCGCTGGTGGAAGTGCCCGCGTCGGGCGCCGCCGGCTCCTGTGTCGGCGTCGACGGGACGCCGCACTTCGCCTGCCCCGTGTGCGGCGACAAGAAGGTGAACCAGGCGAGCGAGCAGTGCGACGGGGCCGACAGCGCGCGCTGCCCCGGCCGCTGCCGCGCCGACTGCACCTGCCCCGCGGCGCCAACCCCCCCGGCCCCACGCTGCGGCGACGACCTCATCAACCAGGCGAGCGAGGAGTGCGACGGCGCCGCTGATGCCGCGTGCACCGGCCGGTGCCGTGTCGACTGCACCTGCGCCCCGGCGCCACCCTCCCCGGCGCCACGCTGCGGCGACAACGCCATCAACCAGCCGAGCGAGCAGTGCGACGGGACCGACAGCGCCCGCTGCCCCGGCGCCTGCCGGGCGGACTGCACCTGTCCGCCGCCGCCCCCGTCGCCCTCGGGGGCTCCCGTCGGGACCGTCGAGGCGGATACTCTCGTGAACAAGGCGAGTCCCGCCAAGAACAACGGGACGAGCGCCCGCCTCGAGGTCGACGCCAGCCCGGCCAAGCACGCGTTCTTCCGCGTCCGTGTGAGCGGCGTCGGAGCACGCCAGGTCACGTCGGCGCGTCTGCGGCTGCAAGTGTCGAACGTGCCGAATTCCCAGAGCGTCGCGGGTGGGCGCATCCACGCGATCACCGGCTGCGCGTGGGACGAGCGTACCGTGACCGCGAAGACGCAGCCCGCGATCGACGGGCCGGTGCTCGCCACCGTGGGCGCCGTGGCCCGCGGCCAGGTGGTCGACTTCGACGTGACCAGCGCCATTCAAGGCGACGGCGTGTACTGCTTCGCGCTCGACAGTCTCTCTTCCGACTGCGTGCGCTACAACTCTCGCGAGGCGGCGGCGGGCAAGCCAGAGCTCATCATCGGCGTGGGGGGGCAGGCACCGGGGACGAGCACTCCCCCGCCCCCGACGACCACCCCCCCACCCGCCGCGGCGCCGGTCGGCACGGTCGTGGCCGACACCTCGGTCCAGAACGACCTCCCGACGACCAATTTCGGCGGCAAGGCGCTGCTGTCGGTGGACGGCGGGGGCGCGACGGGCTCGGGGGGCGTACAGCGCACCCTCCTCCGCGTCAGCGTGAGCGGCGTCGGCGCGCGCCTCGTCACCGGCGCTCACCTGAAGCTCCAGGTGGCGAACGTGACGAATGCGGGGAGCGTGAGGGGTGGCAGCATCCACGCGCTCACCAGCTGCGCCTGGGACGAGAAGACCGTCACCTGGGCCACGCAGCCGGCGATCGACGGGCCGGCGCTGGCGACGCTCGGGGCGGTGGCCGCGGGTCAGGTCGTGGACTTCGACGTCAGCGCGGCCGTCCACGGCGACGGCGTCTACTGTTTCGCCATCGACACGAGCTCCACCGACGGCGTGGACTACAACGCCCGCGAGGGGACCGGGCAGCATCCCGCCCTCGTGGTCCAGGTCGCGGCTGTCCCCTAGCTGCGGGATGACGGTCCGGCGGAGCGGGACCTGAAGAGCTGGAGCGCGCGGGCTCAGTTGCCCTTGGCGGTGTAACGGTCGCTGCGGTTGCGCACGATGAAGTCGTGCGCGGCACCCCAGCAGGCACCCGTCCCGTCGCTCCGGCGGAGCTGCACGGCGACCCCCAAGGACAGGGGCAATGCCGGCAGCCGGAGATTCGGGCCCTCGCCGCGCACGACGATGCGTGCCCGTCCCGCGTTGCCGCCCTTCAGGACCGCGCTCGCGAGGCCGTCGGGCTTGCGGCGCGGGCTATGGAAGGTGAAGCCCTTGGGGGTGGCGTGCCACGACGTCATCCATGGCGTCGGCCCGGACGGAAAGCGCCGCGCCCGAACCACCACCGCTCCCCGTGATGCGGGTCTGCCACCCCGAGGCGACACTCGGCAACAACACGAGGACGCCGAGCAGAAGCCGCATCTAGCGATCAGACGCTCGCGACCGCCCGCCTCCGCTCGCGGCGAGCCCGTACAGCCGCGCCGCGTTCTCGCCGAGCAGCCGCGCACCACTCGCGGCGGGCAGCGCCGCCGCGAGCTCGTGCAGCTCCTCCATGTACCCCGCGTCGTGGTCGCTGTGCGGGTAGTCGGTGGCCCACAGGAAGCGGTCGTCGCCGACGTAGGCGATGATCGGCGGCAAGGCTCGCTCGTCGGGATCGGCCGAGATCCAGCACTGCCGCCGCACGTACGTGCTCGGCAGCTCGCGGAACGGCAGCGTGACGCGCAGCGCCCCGCGCGCCAGGGCGTCCATGCGGTCGACCCAGAAGCCGAGCCAGCCCGCGCCCGACTCGAGGACGACCAGCTTGAGGCGCGGGAAGCGGTCGAAGGTGCCGTAGAGGAAGAACGTCGAGAACGCCTGCTGCACGGCCTGTGGAAAGAGGAGCTCGAGGTACCAGATGCCGGCCGGCACGTCCTCGGGCCAGCTGAGGCCCGTGAACCGCTGGTGCAGGCTCCGGGCGGGCGGGTCGATGCCGGTGTGAATCGCGATCGGCACGTCGAGGTCCTGCGCTTCCGCCCAGAGCGGATCGTGGGCGGGATGGCCGTGGGGCAGGCCGCTCAGCGTGAAGGGCAGCACGAAGCCGCCGCGCGCCCCGGCGCCGACCGCGCGCCGGAGCTCACGGGCCGCCTCGTGCGGGTCGCCGAGCGAGAGGTGCGCGATCGGCACGAGCCGCCCGCTGCTCCCGGCCGCGAACTCCTCGATCCACCGGTTGTAGGCGCGGCAGTGGGCGAGGGCGTAGGCCGGATCGGCGACCTCGGCCTCCCACTGGAGCCCGAGGCTCGGGTAGAGGATCGCGGCGTCGATCCCGTCGCGTTCGAGGAGGGCTAGGCGCGCGGCCGGGTCGACGGCCGCTGCCGGCGCGCTCTCGGCGTAGCGTCCGGCGAGACACGCGTGGGCCAGCTCCTCCATCGTCTTCCCCATGCCGCCGAAGCCGCCGAGCATCTCGGGCGTCGTGAGCCGCGCCGGCCGTCCGTCGATCTCGAGCCGGTCGCGCCCGTCGGCGCCGCGGCGCACGCGGATCGCGCGCGCCCGATATGCCGGGTCGATGTAGCGCTGCCAGACGTCGGGCGGCTCGAGGACGTGACCGTCTGCGTCGATGACGAGCTCCTTCATGTCCGTGGGCTCCATAGCGTGGCCGCCACGGCTAGGCCAGATGCCTCTTCCCCTGCCGAGCCCCGATCCCTACTGTGTGCCCGCATGCCGACCGACCCGCTCGTTCGCTTTCGCCGCTGGTTCGACGAGGCGCGCCGCGCCCGCGTACCGCTGCCGGAGGCGATGGCGCTCGCGACGGCCGACGCCGCAGGGAGGCCCTCCGTCCGCTTCGTCCTCTTGAAGGGAGCCGACGAGCGCGGCTTCGTCTTCTTCACCGACGCACGCAGCCGCAAGGGCCGTGAGCTGCGGGAGAACCCGCGAGCGTCGGTTGCCATCTACTGGGACGCGGTCGGGAAGCAGGTGCGGATCGAGGGGCGAACCGAGGGCGTGGCACCGGCCGAGGTCGATCGCTACTGGAAGACTCGCCCCCGGCAGAGCCGCCTCGCCGCGCTCTCCTCCACGCAGAGCGCGCGGCTCGCCGGACGCGCCTCGCTCATGGCCCGCTGGCGGAAGCTCCACCGGCGCTATCCCGGCGACGAGGTGCCGCGTCCGTCGTACTGGACGGGTTTCCGCCTCGTGCCGGAGACGATCGAGTTCTGGCGCCACCGCGAGCACCGGCTGCACGACCGGGAGCTCTTCGTGCGCACCCGGCGCGGCTGGAGCCGCACGCTGCTGCAGCCTTGAGACTCCGCGGATTTGCCCCCATGCTCTGCCCGTGGTTGACATGCGAATCGGGTCTGTCAGAAGGGTCGGCGGCGCGCGTTCGACGCGCGTCCGGAGGAGCGATGAAGCGCACACTGGTTGCTGCGTTCCTGACTGCGATCATGCTCGGCGTGAGCGCCGTGGGTTTCTCGGAGGAGGAGCAGCGTCCACCGGCTGCCGCCCCGGAGGCGGCCGCACCGGCCGCGGGCGCGAAGGAAGCCGAGCAAGGAGGATGCATGCCCGGAGGCGGCTGCTGCGGGGCCGCGGCGTGCAAGCAGGCCGCGGGTGCCGCGAGCGAGGGCACGAACGGCCAGATGCCTGCGGCCGGCGGCTGTCCCTGCGGCAAGGCGAAGAAGACGCAATAGGCCGCAATGCGGCTCAAGAAGGCGCTCGCCACGCTCATCGAGCAGGAGCGCGTCTGCCGCGTGGCCACCGCCAACCCTTCCGGCATTCCACACGTCGTGCCGGTCTGCCACGTGCTCGCCGACGGCAAGCTCTACTTCGGCTCGGCGGCCGACGCGAAGAAGGTCGTCAACCTGAAGGCCAACCCCCGTGCGGCGGTCACCGTCGACCTCTATTCCGATGCCTGGGCGCATCTGAAAGGCGTCATGGTGCAGGGAACCGTCCGGCTGCTCGAGCGCGGTCCGCGCTTTCGCAAGGCGCGCACGCTCCTGTACAGGAAGTACCCGCATTATCCGGACGAGGCGGCGCTCGAGGAGTCGGCATCGGTGATCGTCGAGGTCAGCCCGACGCGCGTCTTTTCCTGGGGCCTCGAGTAGCGCGTCGCGCTCTCCCCCGCTCCCGGAGCATCGCGAGCGGTGGTATGAGATGGGCAGAGAGGAGGGAGCAACGATGCCGATCCTCGGGAAGCTCAAGGAGTTCCTGGACGCCAACCGCGTGGCGTACGAGGTTCGCACTCACGTCCCGGCGTTCACGGCCCAGGAGATCGCCGCGGCGCAGCACGTGCCCGGCCGCGAGATGGCGAAGGTCGTCATCCTCCGCTTCGGCAGCGAGTTCCTGATGGCCGTCCTGCCGGCGCCCTACCTGGTGGACGTGCAGGCGCTCGCCAAGGCGGCCGGCAAGCCGGATCTCAAGCTCGCGGCCGAGAGCGACTTCGCGGCGCTCTTCCCGCAGTGCGAGCGCGGCGCCATGCCGCCCTTCGGCAACCTCTACGGGCTGCCGGTCTGGGTGGAGGGGTCGCTCGCCCGTGACAAGGAGATCTGGTTCAACGCCGGCACGCACGACCAGACCGTGCACATGGCGTACGCCGACTTCGTCCGGGTGGTGCAACCGAAGGTCGCGACGTTCGGCCGCCGTTCCGAGCAGGCCGCCTGACGGCGCGGCCCTGAGCGACCGGCGCTTCGGCCTGAAGCGTCATCGCTTCGTCGTGCCCTTCCTCTTGCCCTTCGCGGGCATCGTCGAGACGTGGCTCCGGGCACGCTCGATCCACCGGCAAGCCTGGCCGTCATCGGCGAGGAGCCGCTCGGGAAGGATGATCCAGCCCTTCATCGCGCGTCCCGGCATGGGCTCGAAGTCCTTGGCTCCGAGCCGCTTCGCCGCGGCGAGATCCTCGTCGCCGAGGCGCAGGACGAAGCGATCCTCGTGCAGGCCGGCGAACATGTTGCCGCCGACGAAGGCGGCCGGGTAGCCGAACATCGTTCGCCGTTCGACGGCGCGCGTGGCCGGCACGAGGCGGTCGAAGGCGCTTACCAGCTCCGGCGGCGACTTCTTCCAGGCCATCTCACTTGCAGCTGAGCGTGCTGCCCGTCGAGTTGAAGCGGCAGCTCGGCGCGGGCGGCGGGCCGGGGAACGTGGCCGCCCCGCACTGTCCCGCGAGCGAGTCGAGGGCGAAGGCGGCGGTCACGGGGATGTTGGAGCGCGGGACGGGGTAGGACCCGTTCCGCCCCGTGACGCTGAAGTCCACCTGGCCGGGCACGGAGCTCGAGGCTCTCACCGTCACCCGCACGATGCCCCGGATGCCGCCGAGCCCGTTCGTGTAGGTCCACTTCGTGTGCGACGCATTCATCTTCCAGCCCGTCTGCGTGGCGTAGTCGTAGCCGCCGCCCGGGATGGTGGCGTCGAGCACGCGCCCGCCCGTCGAGTCGTCGAGGAGGATACGGACACCCTTCGTCGTCGGGTCGAGTGGCGGCGAGAACGGGAACGGCAGGTCGAGCCGGCCGCGGAACCGCAGGCGGTCGTCACCGCCGGGCGTCGCGAGCTTGGCCACCGTCACCTTCGCCGTCGTCACGGCGACGCCGTTCGTGCACGGGTCGCAGGCGTCGCCGACCCCATCGCCGTCGGCGTCCTGCTGATCGGGGTTCGGATCGGCGGGACAGTTGTCGCTCGCGTCGCACACGCCGTCCCCGTCGGCGTCCGGGCACGGCGGCAGGGTCGTGGTCGTGGTGCTGGTCGTCGTGGTGGACGCCGTCGTGGTGGTGGTCGTGGTCGAGCTGGTCGTTGAGGTCGTCGTGGTGGTCGTCACGGTGGTCGAGGTGCTGGGCGGGAGCGTCGTCGTCGTCGTGGTGGTGGTCGTCGGCGGCGCAGGGGTCGTCGTGGTGGTGGTCGTGGTGGTCGTGGTGCTGGTGGTGGTCGTGGCGGTGGTCGTGGTCGTGGAGGTCGTGCTCGACGTGGTCGAGGTCGGGCCCGTCGTGCTCGTCGACGTGGTCGTGGTGGTGGTAGTGGTGGTGGTGGTCGAGGTGGTCGTGGTGCTCGTCGACGTGGTGGTGGTCGAGGTCGTCGTCGTGGTGCTGCTCGTGGTCGTCGTGGTCGTGGGGGGCAGCTTGGTGATCGAGAAGGAGTCGAAGATGTTGTTGCCGTTGTCGATCGCCTCGAGCGTGAGCGTCGCGTCGAGCGAGATCCGGACCGCCACGTAGTGGAACCTCGCGAAGCTGCACCACGGCTCGCTCGACGTGCCGGAGCAGCCGCTGGCGAGCCAGTAGCAGGCGCTGCCGTTGACCGTGGGCACGCCGTTGGTGAGCGCGGCGGCGCTGTCCAGCGACTTCCCGCCGCCACCCGTCATCACGTAGTAGGTGCCGAGGCCGTCGCTGCCTCCCGAGCCGTCGACGTGAAAGTCGTCGACGTAGCTCGACCGCTCGTAGAGGTGGTCGTGGCCGTCGAAAACGATGTCGACGCCGTACTGCTCGAAGAGCGGCCCCCAGCTGGTGCGGACCGCGATGTTGCTGCCGTTGGAGAAGAAGCCGCTCGCGCACGAGTACGGCGTGTGATGGAAGAAGACGAACTTCCACTTGCGCGTCGTGGTGGCGAGATCGGTCTCGAGCCAGCTGCGTTGCGTGGCGTCGCAGCAGCTGTTGCTGTCGAGCACGGTGAAGTGCGCGTCGCCGTGGTCGAAGGAGTAGAAGCGCTCGGGCTGCGTGCCATTGCGCGGCTCGAGGAACGTCTTGATCTCGGCGGAATTGGCCCAGCTGGCGTTGCCGACGGCGTAGAGGTCGTGGTTGCCGAGCGCCGGGAAGAAGGGAATGCGGCGGAACGGGTTCCGGTAGTAGGGCAGCGCGTTGCTGTCCCATTCGGTCTGGGTGCCGAACTCGTAGGCGTTGTCGCCGACGGTCACCGTGATCTGCGGATCGGCCGCGTCCTGGAGGTTCGCGACCTGCTGCTCCTCCGTCGTGCCGCCGCCCCAATCGCCGATCACCGTGAAGAACAGGTCGGTCGGGTCGAGCGGCTGCCTGAGGGTCGTGAAGGAGGGGCCGCTCGGGCCCGTGTCCTGCACGACGACGCCGTTCGTCCGGAGGCGGTAGTAGTAGCGCGTGCCGGGGAAGAGCCCGCTGAGCGGCACGATGTGACAGGTGCCGACCGAGCCCACCTCGCAGCTCCCGGCCTGCGGGACCGTCGCGGTGAACCCGAGGGCAGGCGTCGGCCCGTACTCGACCGTGCTGTCGCCGGCCGCGTCGGTCCACCACTCGATCGTCATCGTACTGGTCAGCGCGTCGGGGTTCTGGATGAGGGGCCCGCGCGTGACCGTCAACGCCCGCGCCGGCGGCGCCGCGAGGGCGGCGGCGAGCAGCACGAGGCCCGTGAGGCGCCCGGGAGCCCGTGCGCGGCGGCGACCGGGCTGGGCGCCGTCCGGCGTCGGCGGAGTCACGCGCGGACCATATAATTGATGGCCGGCCGCGTGGAAAGGAAAAAAGGTGCATCGGGCGTCAGAGCTGGCCGGCGGCGAAGGCCCGCTCGGGGGACTCTGCGACCATGTGGCCCAGCCGGAAAGGCTCCCTGAACTGCCATCTGAGCCCGGGACGGCCGAACAGTCGGACGATCTCCAGCATCTGCGCCGCCAGGTGGAGCGCGCCGAGCCGGTAGAGACCTCGCATCAGCGCGCGCCCCGTCGGTCCGAGACGCGCCGCGATGAGGCCAAGCGCGCGGGCCAGGAGCCGCGGCGGCCCGGCGCGAACCGGCAGGCCGAAGATCGCGGCCACATCGGCCAGGATGCGGGTGTGGTACGTCTCTTGGAGGTGCACGTGGAGGCGCACCGGATCGCAACGCCAGGCGCGCGAAGAACTCGTCGCGCCGGGAGAGGTGAGACGGAGCGCTCTTCTCAGGCGCCGCGGAGCCGGCTGATCACTCCGAGGCCCACGGCGACGAGCGCCCACGCGAGCAGCAGCCGGCCGAGCCCGATCAGCTCCGGCATCGCTCAGCGGCCTCCAGCCGACAGCCAGCTGACGGCGTAGGCGACGCCGGCCGTCGCGCCGAGCGTGACGAAGACGGCTGTGGCGGAGGCCGCAAAGGCCATCCACACCTCCGCTCTCGCCACCGCGCGGCGCATCCACGCTCCATCCGCTGTCCGCAACGCCCGGGGAGCCTTGGGGTCGACGCTCATGCCTGCTATGCAAAGCGGTCGCCATACCGGAGCCAGGGTCCAGCATCGTCATTTGGGCGCTGCCGTGCTCAAACGTGAGGCAAACCGCCGCACACGGAGAAGGCACGCGAGACCGAATGCTCCGGCCTCGGGCCCGAGCGCGAGCGTTGCAGCGATCGTCCGCGGCAGCTCGTCGCGATTCCGCGGTGTCACCTCCAGGATCTGCACGTCCGCTCGCCGCCGCACCTCCGCGATGAAGCCGCCGCCTTGGCCCGCGATCGTCCCGAGGACCGGAATCCGCGAGCCGAGTGCCTGCCGCACGGCGTCGCAGAAGCCGCGCGACAGGCACTCCATCTTGCCGATCTCGTCGACGACGATGAGCCGCACCCCGGGGCCCGGCGCGAGCGCCGGGACACCGACGGCCTCGAGCCCGTCGAGCCGCACGCCATAGCGCCCGACCCGCGGTCCGTCGCCGCCAACGTCCGCCAGGACGGCCGTCCGGCCGTCGAGCGCCTGGATGGTGAAGCCGCGGCGCGCACCTCGCGCCCGCACCTCGCGAGTGAAGAAGCCGGTCGCCGCGCCTCGCGGCAGCGACGCGACGACCCGTTCCACCACCGTCGTCTTCCCGCTTCCCGGCCGTCCGGTGACGAGCAGGTTCACCGGCCGTCTCAGTTCCGCGACAGCCCGGCGAGCACGCCCTGGATCTCGCCGAGGAACGCCTTCACGGGATCGGCCCCGGCGAGACCGGGGAAGCGGACCTTGCGCAGGTAGTCGAGGGCGCCGGCGTAGTGCTCGAAGCGGGTCGCGAGCTCGCCGTAGAGGAGGCGATCACCGCGCGCGATCCCCTCGCTCAGCGCGGCCACGCGCGCGTACGCGTGCGCCCCCTCGGCGAGGTAGTAGCCGAGGAATCCGCCGCGCTCGACGAAGGGCCGGAACAGCCCGCTCATGAAGAGCGCGAAGTCGCCGACGTAGCGATGGAAGGCACGCTCGCCCTCGCGGCCTTGCGCGGGCGGCGCGAGGCCGAGCATCTCGACGACGCTGGTGAGCCGCCTGCCGCTCGGCTCGCGGAGACGGTAGAGGCGCTCGGTACGGGCGAACTCGGCGAGGACGTCGGCCAGGTAAGCGGCGATGGTGGTGTCGCCGACCGCGAGCTCGGCGCACGTGCGGCGGGTGAGGGGCAGGAAGAAGGCGAGGAGCGCGGCCCGGTCGCGGGCCACTCACTCCCCCTTCGCCGCCCGGCGCGTCGCGCGGCCGCCGGAGCGTGCCGTCTCTTTCGTCCGGGCGGCGTTCGCCTTCCAGGTGCCCTTGGCCGCCGCGGCGCCGCCCTTGAAGAAGTCTCGCGTGGTTCGTCCGAACGTGACCGCGCCGTCGCGGGCGGTGCGGCCGCCGGTCTTCGCCGCCTCCTTGGCGGTGCGCTTGACCCGGGTCTTCGCGGGCGTCTCGCCCCACGCCGCCGAGCCCGCGAGGAACACCATGAGGAGAACGATGGGCCGCCAGCCACGCATCTTCCTTCCCGTTACGCGCCGGACGGGCACATGGCAAGGACGGCTTGCTCCCGCGGCGAGCCGCATGGTACGCGCGACGCCGCGCATGCCGCCGCGGCAGCCGTCCTTCGAGCACTTCGACCCGAGCATCGCCGAGGGCTTCCTGCGCGCGAGCCGCGCCGCCACCGGCCTCCCCGCCTACCTGGGCATCCGGATCGTCGAGCTGGCGCCCGGCCGCCTCGTCGCCGCCATGGACGTCCGCGAGGAGCTGCTCACGCCGTTCGGCGCCCTGCACGGCGGCGTGATGGCCGGTCTCGTGGACCATGCGCTCGGCTGCGTCCTCTACCCGCTCATGGAGCGCGGTCAGTGGGCGGCGACCACCGAGTTCAAGCTGAACTACCTGGCGCCGGTGCGCGCCGGCACGGTGGTGGCCGAATCGACGGTCGTCGCGCTCGGCCGGCGCACCGCCGTCGTCCGCGTCGAGGTGACGAACGGCGACCAGCTCGCCTGCGTAGCGCAGGGTACGCTCCTGGTCTCCGATCCACCCAAGAAGCCGGCATGAGCTTCACGCTCGCCCTCTCCGAGGAGGAGCGGCTCGTCCAGGAGACGGCGCGCCGCTTCGCCGAGGACCGCCTGCTGCCGCGCGTGCGCTCCCACGAGCGGGCGCGCGGTGTGGCGCCCGAGCTCGTCCGGGAGTTCGCGGCGCTCGGTCTCGGCGGGGTCGAGGTCGGCGCCTTCGTGCGGGCGATCGTCCTCGAAGAGCTGGCGGCCGTCGATCCCGGGGCGGCCGTGGCGCTCGACGGCGCCGGACCGGCGATTCCCTTCCTCGGCCGCACCACGGCGGACCCCGGGTTCCGCGCCGTCGTGGTCGACGACGTCGAGGAGCATTTCCGGCTTCGCGACGGCCGCCTCGACGGCCAGCACCCCTGGGTGCCCGCCGACCGGATCGACGTCGCGGTGATCCTGCACGGCGACCGCGCGTACCTCGTGCGTGAGGGCTGGCGACTCGACGCCGTGCAGCCGTGCGGCCTCGAGGCGGCGGGCGCCTCGCGGCTCGCGCTCGCGAACGCGCCGGTGGCCGCCATCGACGACGCCGCACGCGCCCGGGCCCATCTGCGGACCTGGGTGGCCGCGCTCCTCGTCGGGGCCGCGCGCGGCGCGCACCGCTACGCGATGCGCTACGCCCTGGAGCGGACCGCCTTCGGGCGGCCGATCGCGCACCACCAGGCGCTCGCCTTCCTGATCGCCGACCTCGCGACCGCGGTCGACGCCGCCCGGCTCGCCGTGTGGCGCGCCGCCGCCGGGCTCGACCGCGGCGAATCGGCCGAGTGGGAAGCGGCCTGCGCACTCGCCGAGGCCGCCGAGCAGGCGCTCCTCGTCGGCCCGAGCGCCGTGCAGATCCTCGGCGGCCACGGCTTCATGAAGGACCACCCGGTCGAGAAGTGGATGCGCGACATCCGGACGCTGGCGGGGCTCGCCGGCGGGCGCGACGCAGCGGAAGTCGCCGCGGCGGCGCTGGCCCCCGAGCACGAGGCGGGCCTCCGATGATCGACCTCGCGATCGGGCCGGAGCTCGAGGCCGAGCTCGAGGGCGTGCGCCGGCTCGGGCGCGAGTTCCTCCGCCCCCTCGGCATCGAGGCGGACCGGAACGCCGCCCCCGTGCCGCCCGATCATCCATTCTTCGCCATGGTGTGGCGCATGGGGCTCGGGCAGCCGCTCGGCGTGCAAGAGCGGCCCGGGTCGCGCGGGGGGGCCCGGCGCGGCGTCGTCCTCGCCGAGGAGATGTCGTACTGGGACCGCGGCATGTCGGTGGCGATGCCGGGCCTCGGTCTCGGCGGCCCGCCGCTCTTCACCATGGGGACGCCCGAGCAGAAGGAACGGTTCCTGGCGCCCTTCCGGGACCGCGAGCGGCCGCACTGGGCCGCCTTCGCGATGACCGAGCCCGGCGCGGGGAGCGACGTGGCCGCGATCGAGACGACGGCGGTGCGCGACGGCGACACGTGGGTCCTCCGCGGCGCCAAGACCTTCATCTCGAACGCGATGCGCGCCGACTGGATCGTCGTATGGGCCACCGTCGACCGCGCGGCGGGGCGCGCCGGCCACCGGGCGTTCATCGTCGAGCGCGGCACGCCCGGGCTCGAGGACATGCGCCACGAGCACAAGATGGGGCTCATCGCCTACGAGAGCTCGTCGTTCACGCTGCGCGACTGCCCGGTGCCGGCCGCGAACCTCCTCGGCGGCGAGCGCCACTACGCCGAGCGCGCCGGCTTCAAGGGTGCGATGAAGAGCTTCAACGCGACCCGCCCCGCCATCGCGGCGATGGCGATCGGCATCGCGCGCGCCGCCTACGACGCCGCCCGCGACTTCGCGCGGTCGCACTACGCCCTCGACCGCCCGATCCCGCGCTATCAGCGCGTGCGCGAGAAGCTCGCGCGCATGGCGCGCAAGCTCGAGGTCGGCCGCCTCCTCTGCTGGCGGGCGGCGTACCTCGCCGACGTCGAGCAGCCGAACGAGGTGGAGGCGTCGATGGCGAAGGCGTTCGCGGCCACCAGCGCCCAGGAGGCGACGGGCCTCGCGGTCGAGGTCCTGGGCGACGCCGGGGTCACGGCCGACGGCTACGTCGAGAAGCTCTACCGCGACGTCAAGGCGATGGACATCGTCGAGGGCACGGGCCAGATTCAGCGCATCGTCATCGCGCGGCGGCTGGTCGGCCTGCCGAACGCGTGAAGGTCTCGCTCTTCTACCTGCCCTCGGCCGGGAGCCGCGCCGACATCGAGCGCGGCCGCGCGGGCCTCCGTGGCGACCTCTACCAGCGCATGCTCGCCGAGCTGGCCGAGCAGGCGAAGCTCGCCGATGCGCTCGGCTACGACTCGATCAGCTTCACCGAGCACCACTTCCACGTCGAGGGCTTCGAGCTCTCGAACAGCCCCGTGCTGCTCGACCTCTTCGTCGGCCTGCAGACGAAGCGCATCCGCGTGGGCCAGCTCGGCATCGTCCTCCCGGCGCACAACCCGATCCGCGTCGCCGAGGAGATCGCGATGCTCGACCACATGACGGGCGGGCGCGCCAACGCGGGCTTCGCCCGCGGCTACCAGCGGCGCTGGGTGGACGTGATGGCGCAGCAGACGCACGGCATCCACGGCGCCCTCCCCCACCAGCACGACGCGGTCGACGCCGCCAACCGGGCCGCCTTCGAGGAGTGCTTCCGCATCATCAAGCAGGCCTGGACCGAGGACCTGCTCTCCTATCAGGGCCGCTACTGGCGCATCCCGCCCGGCGCGACGCCGTGGGACCTGGAGTCGACGCGGCGCTACGGCGCCGGGGTGGTCGACGGCGTCGTGCGCGCCGTCGGCGTGGTGCCGAAGCCGCTCCAGAAGCCGCACCCGCCGCTCTTCCAGCCGTTCGCCTCCTCGGAGCGAAGCATCCGCTGGTGCGCCGAGGAGGGCGTGACGGCGATCCTGCCGCCGCTCCACCCCTCGCTCGAGGACCGGCTCGTCCGCCTCTACGCCGAGGTCTCGGGACGTCCGCTCGGGGAAGGCGTGGGCGTGCTGCGCGACGTCATCGTCGCACCCACCGACGACGAGGCGCTGGCGCTCTGGGGCGACAGCGGCGCCTTCTGCGGGCGCGAGTGGTTCGAGCCGTTCGGCTTCTCGAAGGGGCTCGTCGACCCGGCGACGGGCGAGGTGCCGAACCTGTTCGAGCAGGGCCTCGCCCTCGTCGGCTCGGTCGACACGGTGACGCGCCAGCTCGAGCGGCTGCGGGCGCGGCTCCCGGTCCGCTGGCTCTTCGCGTGGACCTACAACGCGCTCATCCCGCACGCCGAGCTCATGCGGTCGATCGAGCTGTTCGCGACCCGCGTGCTGCCGCGAGTGGGTGTCCAGTCGCCTACGTGAGCGCCCGCAACGCCACCTGGACGATGAGTCCGATCGACGCGAGAAGCCCCACCACGTAGGACACGGTGCGCCACGGCTGGAGGGCGGCGACGTACGCGACGCTGTGGATGTAGCGGGCGACCGTGAAGACCCCGAAGTAGATGACCGCGCCCGTGCGGCCGGCGCCGAGCAGGACGTAGAGGAACCCGAGGATCAGGAACGGAAGGATGTTCGCCATCGCGTTGGCGTGCGCGCGAAGCACGCGTGCCACCTCGGGCGGATCACGCTCGACCGTCGACCGGCCCGAGAGGAGACGGGCGTCCTCCGGGTTGATCAGGGTCCGCGTGCGGTTGCGCGTGAGACCGCTGTAGAGCCACAGGCCGTAGAGGTTCAGGCAGAGCAGCGCCGCCGACACCGCATAGGGGACGAAGGCGGGCATGTGCGTGAGCTCGCTCATGGTCGGCGGTTGGCCGCGTATCAGGCACACGCGGCGCCTTCAAGCACCCCGGAGAGTGCCCGGCGGTACGGTTCAGCTGGCGGGCGCGCGCACACTGACCAGCCACGCCAGGAACAGCATCGCGAAGATGAGATCGCCCGTCCCCAGGACAGGCAGGCGTATGGGCACCGTTCCCACCGCCCAGCACCCCACCAGCAGCCCGAAGAAGGACAGCTTCCCTGCTGCCGCCAGCGTGATGAAGAGACGCTCGGCGCGTCCCGCGATCGCGGCCCACAGATACCCGAGCCCGAAGATCAGGATGAACATTCCGACGGTCAGCAGGTAGAGCCCGTGACCGGCTTCGGGGAACCCCAAGAGAGCGCGCAGGCGTTCGGCGGCGGGGATGAACGCGGCGGCGGCCAGGATGTTCATGCCAGCGGTGGCGAACAATGCGCGTCGCATCCATGGGGGGAGGGGGATCATGTCGGTTCACGGAGTGATGGCCGCAATCTCGATGATGGTCCCATCACAGCGCTCGGGCCCGAGGACGAGCTGCGCGACGGCCACCGGCAGAGAGAAACGCCGTGGGCCGGCACTGCCAGGGTTGATGAAGAGAACGCCCTTGCGCTTCTCGACGCACGGACGGTGGGAGTGACCGGAAAGGACTGCCGCAAAGCCCGCCGCAGCCGGATCGAGGCTGAGCTGGGCGAGGTCATGGATGACGTAGAGGGTGTGGATCCCGACCTCGATGACCTCATCGACGGGCAGCGTGGAGGCCCACGGACCCTTGTCGTTGTTTCCTCGGACCGCCCGGACCGGCGCGATGGCTCCAAGCGCATCCAGGACAACGGGCGCGCCGATATCTCCGCAATGGACGATGAGATCCGACCCGCGAAGCCGCTCCAGGGCCTCCGGCCGGATCAGCCCGTGCGTGTCAGAGATCACGCCGACCTTCCCGAGCGATCGGGTCCCTGCGGCTGACATGGCGTCCTCGCAGCGCGAGCGGGCGCGCCGAGCAGGCACCGCATATCACGAGCCGACCCAATCGCAGAAGGGCGGGAAGGAACCACCTCGCGTCGATCAGGACGGCTGCCCGGCGTGAGCTGAAGCGCCATGTGGGGCGGCGCGCTCGCGAAGGATGAACCCGAGCCAGGCATACCAGATGGGCGCGAGCAGAAAGCCGCCGACTCCGATGGAAAGGACCAGAAGCCAATGAACGAGGAAGGTATAGCCGAGGACCCCGGCGAAATAGGTGAGCCCCGTCGCGTAACCCAGCACGCAAAGGGGGCTCGGTAGGAGCCTGGCCTGGTGACCGAGCCAGCTCACCGTGACCACCCAGACGCCGATGGCTCCGTAAGTGAAAACGCCGTCGGGGACGTCCAGAGCCAGGCCAGCCACCACCTGAACCGCCTGCTGAAAGGCGCGATCAGCGTGCGGGTATTGCGGAATGATCCTGCGGTCGAATGCGACTTCCATGAGGTGGCTCCTGGCGAGGACAGCGAAGCCGCAGAAGGCGGCCGCGGCCGACCAGAGAACGGCTCCCCGGTTTCGGGACCAGACGACCAATGAGATCGCGGGAACCGCGCCAAGACCAAAGAAGCCTGCCGCCACCCATGACCAATGAAAGCCGAGGTGAGCGAGTGGGTCCTGGCATAGAACCATCCAGAATTGATGAGGTGCGACGTCGGGCCTTCCCTGCAGCTCCGGGGGCATCAACACGGCGCAAACGCTCGAGGCGAGATACGACAGGGCCACCCCGAACGATGCGATGCTGCCGGCCTTGGCGATCGTGGGGTCATGCTGCATGTGAAGCCGCGCCGGCTCGATCATGGCTGTACCGAGGAACCGAGGTAGAAGAGGGCTGCGCGAACCGCAATGAACCAGACCGCCAGGGTGGAGACCGCATAAAGGTAGAATCGCACCATGACGATATTGATCGTGCAATGGACTGCACTGTGAAGCACGCGAAACGCAACAAAGACCCACGCGGCGCTCACGTACGCCGCATCGACATGATTCGTGACGAACAGATACAGCGTGAGCGCGTAGAAGAGCACCGGGATCTCGAACAGGTTCTTCAGGTTGTCCGAAGGATTGGACACTTCGGGAGGCGAGAGCTGGGCGAGCGCCCCGGGGACGGCCAGGGCCTTCGGGCTGAGCTTGCTGCTCGTGATGAAGCGGATGCGCCGGATGTACATGTACACCCACACCAGGAGCGTCAGGAACATCGTCGCGAAGAAGGGACCGAAGATCGCGGTCTGCGGCATCGTGCTCTCCTCCTTGGGAGTGCCTCGCGCCTCGCCGATTGCTGCTGTCTGGATGCCGGCGTCGGGGTGCTGCCGAGGTCACGTCACGGACGCGGGTCCTTGCCGGCCCGATGGAGCCTCTCGCGCCTCGGCGCCCATCACGATCCGTAGGGTTGCTGGCAGTTCATCCCCCCGCGGGACGGCAAGATGCAGGCGCTGATCGTCCCGACCCGATCGACGTTCGAGTCCTGCATGATGGTGACCGTCACGGGCGGCTGGAACGGCTCGTGGATGTCGAGCGCGAGAAGGCGCAGCTTGACGCCGTAGTAGTCGGGGTGGGCGGGCAGCTGGGCCTTCTCGACCGGTTTGGTGATGCAGAGGGCGCCCCGGACGCCGGGGTGGCATTCCTCCGGCGCCCACCGGATCGTGACGTCGAGGTTGGCCGCGTCCGTGACGTGGACCGACAGTCCGGACGTGACGCTAAGCGCGTCCGGCGGCACGGTCACGAACTTGCCGAGCACCACGATGCCACCGCGGCGGACGTCGCTCTCGACGCCCCGGAGCCGGGCGAGTCGGATGGTCATCGGTGTGGCACACCGGCCGCCGCGGCAGGTGCCGGTCGTGTTGCAGGTCGTGCCGTCGGGCTTCGGCGGGTTCGAGCAGAGGCCGGTGGTGAGGTCGCAGCTGCCGGCATCGTGACATTCGTCCGGCGCCGGACACGTGGCCATGATGGTACAGGTGCTCGTGCAGCAGTCGCCCGCCACGTCGGGCCCCGGGTCGCATTCCTCGCCCGGGTCGAGGACGCCGTCGCCACAGCTCGCGTAGGCGATGCGCGGGCCGAGCACGAACGCCGCGACGAGCGACAACAGCACGATGAAAACACGGTGACGCGTCATGTCGATTCCCCCCGTATGTCTTTCCCTAGTGCAGCGTAATTTTCCTGCCCAGGGTCATCGGCGGGGTGCCGAGCGAATTCGCGCCGCCGCGGCTTGACTCAGTTCCAATTTAGAACCTATGATCGCCCGCCCAATGCGGTGGCAGGACATCGGCGACATGACCTGCTCGGTGGCGCGCGCCCTCTCCGTCGTGGGCGACCGCTGGACCTTGCTCGTCCTGCGCGACGCGTTCCTCGGCGTGCGGCGGTTCGAGGACTTCCATACCGACCTCGGCACCACGCGCCATCGCCTGGCAGACCGGCTCCGCAAGCTCGTGGACCACGGCGTCCTCGAGCGGGTGCCCTACGCGGACCGGCCGCGCCGGTTCGAGTACCGGCTGACGGAGAAGGGGCGCGACCTCTATCCCGTCGTCGTCTCGCTCACCCGCTGGGGCGACCGCTGGATGGCGGGCCGCGACGGGCCGCCGGTCGAGCTGGTGCACCGCGGGTGCGGGCGCCGGATCATGCCGACGCTCGCCTGCCCGGAGTGCGGCGAGCCGGTCGGCGCACGCGACATGCAGGTGCGGCCGGGACCCGCGCTCCGCAAGGAATGGAAGGCGCGACCGCAGCGCCCCAGAGAGGAGCTCCGATGATCGCAGCCCAGCCCGTCGATCCCTCCGTCTCCCGGACGCCGCTCCCGCTCGACGCCGCCGACCTCCCGACCATCTGCGTGCTCTGCAGCCAGAACTGCGGGGTGCGGGTGGACGTGGCCGGCGGCCGGATCGTCGCGGTCCGCGCCGACGAGAGGAACCCGATCACCACCGGCTACATCTGCAACAAGGGCTTCAGCATCCCGAGCTACGTGCGCCACGCCGAGCGCCTCGCGCATCCCCTCAAGCGCCGCCCCGACGGCGGCTTCGAGCGCATCGGCTGGGACGTCGCCATCGCCGAGATCGCGGCCCGGCTCACCGACATCCGCGCGCGCCACTCGCCGCGCGCGATCGGCCTGGTCGGCATCGGCGGCCAGGGGAACCACATGGATGCCCCCTACGGCCTCGGCTTCCTGCGTGCGCTCGGCTCCCGCCGCTGGTTCAACGCCTTCGCGCAGGAGAAGACCCAGCACTGCCTGATGGATCAGTGGATGTTCGACGCCTCGCCGGCCACCTACCTCCACGCCGACCAGCGGAACGCGCGCTTCCTCCTCGTCCTCGGCACCAACCCGCGCATCTCGAACCGCGGCCACAACGCCACCGAGAGCTTCAAGGGCTTCGTCGAGGATCCCCGGCACACGCTCGTGGTCGTCGACCCGCGCGAGACCGAGACCACACGCGGCGCGCACCGCCATCTGCGCGTCCGGCCGGGCACGGACGCCTACCTGCTCCTCGGCCTCGCGGCGACGATCGTCCGGCGCGGGCTGGTCGACGAGGCGTTCGTCGGCGAGCGGACGCGGGACTTCGCGCGCCTGGCCGAGGCGCTCGCCGCGGTGGACGTCGACGAGATGGCGCGGCGCTGCGGCCTCGAGCCGGCGGCCATCGTCGAGACCGCCACCGCCTTCGCCGAGGCCGAGTCGGCCGCCATCTTCTACGACCTCGGCGTCGAGCAGACCCCCTTCTCGACGCTCATCTCCTACCTGATCCGCGTGCTCCTCTCGCTGACGGGGAACGTCGGGCGGCCGGGCGGCAACGTCTTCTTCGAGACCATCCTGGTTCCCGAGCCCTGGCGCCCGCGGGAGCCCGAGCGGGCGCTCGCGTCGGGCATCCCGGCCATCGCCGCGCTCGGCAACTTCGCGATGTTCTCCCCGACGCTCGTCCCCGAGGAGGTCCTGCTCGACCATCCGGAGCGCCTGCGGGCGCTCATCGTCGAGGGCTCGAACCCCTTCCTCTCGTACTCGGACACCGCGCGCTGGCGCGAGGCCCGCGAGCGGCTCGAGCTGCTCGTCGTGATCGAGCCGGCCATGACCGAGACGGCGCGGGCGGCGGACTACGTGCTGCCCACCCCGGTCGGCTACGAGAAGTGGGAGTTCGCGAATTTCCCGAAGGGCTACCCCGAGATCTTCGTCCAGGTCCGACCGCCCGTGGTGCCGGGCCCGACCGAGGCGCTCCCCGAGCCCGAGATCTACGCGCGCCTCGCCGAGGCGATGGGGATCTTCGGCCCGGCGCCGGCGGCGCTCCACGACCTCGCGGCGGGCGCGCTCGAGCCAGTGGGCGCGATGCGCTTCCTCGCCGCGGCGCAGGAGCTGACGGCCACCGACGGGATCGCCAAGGAGCGGCTCCTCTTCTGGACCTACCGCACCCTCGGGCCCCAGCTACGGAGCCCCGCGCTCGCCGCGATCTGGCTGCAGTGTCAGCTGAACGCCATGCTCCGCCTGCCGAGCGTGCTGCGCACCCTCGGGCCCGACTGGCAGGCGCGGAGTCCCTTCGAGGTCGCGGCCGAGCTCTTCCGCCGCATCCTCGATCACCCCGAAGGGGTCGAGATCGCGCGCATCGCCGAGGACACCAACCTCGAGGATCACCTGGGCTTCGAGGACGGTCGCATCCGCCTGGCTCCCGAGCCGATGCTCGGGGAGATCGGGCGCGCCGTCGCCTCACCGCCGGCGCACGATGCAAGCTTCCCGTTCGTGCTCGCGGCCGGGCTCCGCACGCGCTGGACGGCCAACACCATCCAGCGCGATCCGGCGTGGCGGAAGGGCCGCGGGCCGCACTGCGCCCTCAACCTCTCGCCCGCTGATGCGCGGGATCTCGGGCTGCGTGACGGCGACCGCGTGCACGTCGCCACGCGACGCGGCGCCGTCACCCTGCCGGCTCAGATCGACCCGAAGCTCCTTCCCGGCCACGTCTGGATGCCGAACGGCTTCGGCATGGTGCACGACGGCATGCTCGACGGCGCGAACCAGAACGAGCTCACGGACACCGCCGACCGCGATCCCTTCACCGGCATCCCGCACCATCGCCACGTCCGCTGCCGCCTCGAGCGGGCCGCCGGTGCGTGATCCTCAACGTCACTCTCGGCTCGACGAGCGGCGCCGGGCTGCTCCTCCCTTGATCCGGCGGCGCCGGGGTGCGCGCAACCTCGAGGCGTCACGGGCCTTCGTCAGCACGCCGATCAGCTCCAGCAGCGCATCGACATCGACCGGTTTCCGAAGGCAGGCTGCGACCCGCAGCGGCGCGACCTTCTCCTGGAGGTCGCCGCCGCACGAGAAGACGATCACCGGGATCGACGCGATCTCGGGGTCCTGCATCTGCTGGACCCGGAACTCGAAGCCGTCCATCACCGGCAGCATCAGGTCGAGCAGAATCAAGGAGGCCGAGGCCTCGCGGAGCCGGGCGAGGGCCTCGCGACCCTCGCCGGCGCACACCACGTCGTAGCCCGCGTCCTCCAGCGTTAAACGCAGCGCGTCACGCACGTCCGGGTCGTCCTCGACCAGGAGGATGGGCCGCGCGTGCACGTGTCTCGCCATGGGTACACTCATCCGGCATCTTTCTAAAGCCGGTGCCCGCCTGGTGCCGCAATCCCCGGCATATGGGGGGATCGAGAAGGAAATGAGGGAACAACGCGTTCCTCGGGGGGGCAGAGGTGCCTCGTTCTTCCGGGCAGCATGCGAACGAAGGTCGCCGTCCCGATGGCCGTCCTGAAGCCGACCTCGCGGCGCCTGCCCGCGCTCGACTGGCTGCGCGGGCTGGTGATGGTCCTGATGACGGTCGACCACGCGTCGGGGACTTTCAACGCCGGGCGCCTGATGACCGACGGGCTCGCGCTCTACCGGCCTGGCACACCCCTCCCCGCGTCCCAGTTCCTGACCCGCTGGATCACCCATCTGTGTGCGCCGACCTTCGTCTTCCTGGCCGGATCCGCCCTGGCGCTCAGCGTGCAGAAGCGCGAGGCCGCGGGAGAGTCTCCGCGCGCCATCGACCGCTTCATCCTCGCCCGCGGCCTTCTCATCGTGGCGCTCGATCCGCTCTGGATGTCCCCGGTCTTCACCCCGGGGCAGGTGCTCCTCCAGGTGCTCTATGCGATCGGCGGGAGCCTGATCGCCATGGTCGCGCTGCGCCGCCTCGGCGGGCGCTGGCTCGCCGGCGTCGGGCTCGGGCTCGTCTTCGGCGGCGAGGCGCTCACCGGCCTCGCCCTCGCCGCCAGCGGCGGCGAGCCGTCCTTGCCGGTCGCCCTCCTGCTCACCGGCGGACGGTTCGGGCCCCTGCTCGTCGCCTATCCGCTCATGCCGTGGCTCGCCATCATGATGCTCGGCTGGGCCTTCGGACGGTATCTCCCGACGGCACCCCGCGTCGTCGCCGAGCATCGCCTGCTCGCGGCGGGGCTCGCCGCGCTCGCGCTGTTCGTCGTGGTGCGCGGCCTGAACGGCTACGGGAACATGCGCCTCCTGCGCGAGGACGGCTCGCTCGTCCAGTGGCTCCACGTGAGCAAGTATCCGCCGAGCCTGTCCTTCACCGCGCTCGAGCTGGGGCTCGCGGCGGTCTGCCTGGCGACGTTCCTCGGCATCGATCGCCGCGTGCCGGCCGCGGCCCATCTCCTGCGGCCGCTCGCCGTCCTCGGGCAGACGGCGCTCTTCTTCTACCTGCTCCACGTCCACGTGCTCACGCTCGGCGCGCATCTCCTCGGCGCGGCGCACCGGGGCGGGCTCGGCGCCACCTACGCGGCGTCGTGCGTCGCCGTCGTCCTCCTCTATCCGCTCTGCGCGTGGTACCGGGGCTACAAGCAGGCGCGACCGGACGGCTGGCCGCGATACGTCTGAGAGCCCCTCAGGGCGGCTCGTTCGCCTCGAGGACGCGCAGGAGGTTGCCGCCCAGGATCTTCTCGACGTCCGCCGGCGCGTAGCCGCGCTTCGCGAGCGCGGCCGTGATGGCGGGAAGCTTGGAGACGTCCTCCAGGCCGGCGGGCGTCGCCGGGACGCCGTCGAAGTCGCTGCCGAGACAGACGTGGTCGACGCCGGCCACCCGCGCCATGTGGTCGATGTGATCGATGAGCTTCGCGAGCGGCACGGGCGGCAGGTGCGCCACCTCCTCGCGCACCGTCCGCCAGAGCTCCTTCGGCCCGAGCCCGCGCGCTCGCGTGCGCGCCCAGATCGCCTGCTCGGCCTTGAAGAAGTCCTCGTCCAGGAAGCCGGAGCCGTAGTTCACGCACACCGCCCCGCCGTTGCGCGCCACCGCCTTCAGCATCGCGTCGGTCATGTTGCGCGGCACGTTGGCCAGCGCCCGGGAGGACGAGTGGGAGGCGAGGATCGGCTTTCGCGCGTAGCGGACGGCGTCCCAGAAGAGCGGGTCGGAGACGTGCGAGACGTCGACCATCATGCCGAGGCGATGCATCTCGTCGATGATCTCGCGGCCAGCGTCGGTGAGGCCCTGCCCGTCGCTGTCGTCGCCGGACGAGCCGCCGAGCGGGCTCGCGATCGACCAGGTGAGGGTCATGTAGCGCGCCCCGCGCTCGTAGAAGGTGCGCAGATGCTGGAGGAGCGCCGGGCGGTCGCCCGGCAGCAGCGCGTGGCCGCCTTCGACCCCGAAGAGGGCGGAGATGACGCCGCGCCTGGCGTTCCGCCGGACGTCGGCGGCCGTCCTCGCCCAGGCGATCGTCTTGGCATTCGCCCCGATCATCGCGTGGACCGCGTCGAACTGTCTCAGCGCTTCCGCGTAGAAGGCGTCCGGCTTCGCCTGCCACGGCCCGACGAAGATCGAGAAGAACTGCGCGTCGAGACCTCCGGCCTTCATCTTCGGGAGGTCGACGTGCATGTCCGGCTGCTTGTGGCTGAAGTCGATGCCGTCGTAGGTGATGCGCTGCGTGCAGTCCGAGTGCGCGTCGATCACGATGGCGCGGTCGTGCAGCTTGCGGTCCGAGACGGCGAGCAGGGACAGGAGAAGCCACGCAGGCGCGCCCATCCCCACCATGGTGACAAAGGTGTCGAGGCCATGCTAGCGCGGGCCAGGAAAGGAGCCATCTCATGCTGAAGCTGCACTACCATCCCCTGTCCACCTATTCGCGCCGCGTCCGCATCGCGCTCATCGAGAAGGGGCTCGCGGCCGACCTCATCGAGCTCGACATGGCAAAGGGGGCGCATCGCGAGCCCGCCTACCTGGCGCTCAACCCGTACGGGCGCGTGCCGACGCTCGAGGAGGACGGCTTCGTCCTCTACGAGTCGACGGCCATCCTCGAGTACCTCGAGGCGACCCATCCGAGCCCGCCGCTGGTGCCGGCCGACGCCCGGGGACGCGCGCTCGTCGCCATGCACGTGAAGCTCTGCGACATCCAGCTGGCCCGGCAGACCGGCATCATCATCTTCCCGAAGCGGTTCCTGCCGAAGGAGCGCTGGGACGCGGCGGCGATGGCGCAGGCGAAGAAGGAGATCGAGAAGCACCTCGGCATCCTCGAGACCCAGCTCCGCGGCAAGGACTACCTGGTGGGTGACCGCTACAGCCTGGTCGAGGTCTGCTACACGCCCTTCGTCGAGTTCCTGCCGCTGATGGAGGTCACGCCGCCGCCCGCCGTCGCGCGCTGGGTGGCCCGCATGCTC